>CBDVAD010000302.1:0-4854 GCA_965371875.1 uncultured bacterium | reverse complement strand
ATCGGAACAGGTGGTTTTTCCGGTTTATTCAGGGATGCCGGTGTTTTCGATGATATAATCCCGGACCTTGTTCTGGAAGGTATCTATTTGGCACAGGAGATGAATCAGTAAACAGTTATCAGTGAACAGTTAGCAGTAAACAGTTAGCAGTAAACAGTTAGCAGTAAACAGTTCCACTCGATACAATTGCACTGTTTTTTTATAGGAGTATGGCATTCCCCAAATTAGCAATCACTTGGGGAACGAATCCACCGGTTGTCGAGTGTTTTGCCCCGGCAAAACGTATCGAGACAACAATCACTATCTTTTATTATATTTATTCCAGGGTATTTTTTAACAAACGCTTATAAAAGATAACTAGTAATATTGAAATAATTATAAAAAGCACAGACCAGACAATATAGCCTATGCTGCCGCCTAAATCAACTTTTTCGTGGGCATTAAAATTTTCAGGATAATATAGAAAAGGGAAAATAATACTTGATATAAAGAAAAGGCCGTTAAATAAAAATAATATTTTTATCCACTTTTCAATCCTGTTTGTATTATTAAAAATAAATGAGCTGAAGAATGTTGCAAGACTCAGCATTGAATATCCCAGCATATCTATTGCAAAAAGAGCAGAGCCTGGTGTAAATTTAAATACTTTTAAAAGTTCTCCGGTTAATACAGTTCTGTCATCACGAAATACAGTTAAACATAGAAAATAAACAATCCATACAAAAATGCAGTAAATTACAGATGAGATTACACTTAAATGACTAAGTATTTTTTTTTCATCATCTGCATGATAATGGTTTGACAGCATGACAGCTACAAATGCCGGAGCGATTAGAAAACTGGAAACAAAACTTGTATAATCTGATAATACTTTTAATCCTAAAAATCCGAAAATAATCCCTAATGCAAAGCCTGTTATTGAAATTAGTACCTAAACTGAGCGATTCCGACAACTTAACGCAGGACGTCTAGTTTTTCCCGAATCCGCCGTGAGCTCCAGGAGTTATCATGCCAGCAAGTAGAATTTATAGATTCAGAGCAACATAGATTTAATAATTTTTGATTCTATGGCTAAAATTGTCAATTTCTAATTCCAGGGAAACAAACCTTACACATCAAATTTAATTTGAGTATTTAATTATGTTTGAAAACTTTCAGATAAAAATTTATCCGGTTGGCTGGGGTCGTATTCGATTTACAAGAATACTTTTATTCCACAATTCTGCAAAATTTAGAGAAGCATCTATTGCCTTAGAAATATTCAGAATTCTGCTCCCACCCCTGCTTGTGATTTTCCCTGCGATATCAATAATCTTTCTTCGAAATGTTTGCGCATACCAGGTTACAGAAATTGTTTTTGAATCTATATCATATTTGAATGCTTCAAATAAAAGAAAGGAGATAGCCATAAGATAATAGTATGCAGCATTGGAGGTGAATCGTTTAAACGGAACATGTTCTGTTCCAAAATCTTTAAATGCTCTGTTGACTAATTCATCTCGTGCTCTGAAATGATAGGAATCAATAATTGCCTGGGGGCTGATTTCTGTTTCACCTTCACCTCGTAAAGCTAAAATAGAACTTGTTATTTCGTTATTCATTCCAAGGTTTGTATAGATAATATTTTCTGGTCGGTCATATTCGAGAAGAATCTGTCCGTCATCTTCAGTAATTGGTTTGGCAAAAACGGTACGCCAAAATCGTTTCCAGGTTTTTCGTTTGTCTGCAAATTCACAGAAAAACCAAGACCTCTTGCCCTTCTTGTACTCGTAGAACTGTTCATCGGGAAGATCATCAATGTAATCCTTGATATCTTTGTACATTTTACCTCCAACAATGAAACCAATTTTTAATTTATCGAAGGAGAGAAATAGTTTTTCATCATAGAAACCTGTGTCTGCCAATAATATAATAAGTACATCCTTTCTATAATTAGTGCGGATAAGTTTTACGATATCTGTTACAATTCTTTGTACATGATTGCCATGATTACTGTGGGCTTTTCCGTTTCGGAATATTGCGTCAATTAAATAACGCCCCCAGTAGAGTTGTAGAGGTTGGAATCCTTTTACTTTTTTATAGGTAGGTTCAACTCCTTCCCGATTATTTGCATCATTGTTATCCAGCACCATTGTGTCGATACCAATCTTGATCATATCCGGTTGTTCTATTTTCAACCTCCATAGAAATAATTGTTTTAATATTTTGCGAAATAACCAGACTCTCACAGAAGAAATTGAATTGAAAAATCTTTTTGCGGTGTGGGATGAAATCATGAGATTTTCCTCTGTCTCAATTATTCCTGCATATCCAGCATCATTTTTAAGATGATCAAATCTGGTCATATGAAGATCAGTGCCATCAAAGAAAAAAAGAATTATTTGATGGAAGATAGAAATAAGAGGCGTTCCCTTTGCATTCTTTTTTAAAAATCCAAATCGCTCTGCAAGAAATAATGTAATTCCACTTTCATGAAGGTATCGGGAAACGAGAGTGAGCCCTGCACGACCGGATATTTTATCATTTGTTGTATCAAACTTGTTGATTTTGCTCTTGACGTAACCATCTTTTTGACTCACCATGTGTTCACCTCCTGGGTGATTTTGTTGTTTTGCTAACTCATTACACCACATGGAGGTATTTTTTTCTACTGGTAAGAATCGCTCAGCTTAGGTCTTACTAAGTTACATGTAATTCTATGTATCTATATTTCTTTTATTAAAACATAAGTTTTCATGGATAACTAGATAATTGCCAATACATCGGGGGTGGCGGAAGACGCGCCCGCTGACCCCGGCGGAGGGACGGAGCCGGATAAGGGCAGTGGAAATAGCGCGGCTGGAGACAGGGGGAAGATTTAAAAGAAGGCAGAACTGTTGAATCGATAATAAATTGGATCCAATAAACATTTCCCCCTTCCATAAATATCACTACTATCAAAAGGGTTCAAACTATTGGAGGCTATTGCAATGTCTATGGTAACAGCTTGTTTTTGGCTATTTTGCGCCAGGTATTGGTACTATATTAGATAAGAACGGCTTATTAAACTCAAAATGTGATACAGCGCAAAAAGCTTTATTGGAATACTTTCTTGACGAACACTGGTATCTGATCTATATTAATTAAACAAATCTCCGAGTCTTTATTCCTGGCGATATTTACTATAAATATTTACGGAATTCTGACCGTGAAGGCCTCTGTCTTGTGACGGTAGTCTTCTAAGGGTAATACAGGAAACTGTGCTGCCTCCCGTGTTTGGAAAGGAGGATAATATGAAAAAAACTAAATTTCTATTATTCATTTTAATTATCTCATCTATTTACTCTTTCAACTGCCATGCAGAAGGGCAGATTGAAAAGTCAGAAAAACTCAGACTGGCAACTACCACAAGTACTGAAAACACAGGACTACTGGACGAACTTCTCCCTGCATTTACTGCTTCTACCGGCTTTGAAGTAGATGTTATTGCAGTGGGTACGGGAAAGGCTATTGCTCTTGGAGAAAACGGTGATGTGGACATCATTATGGTTCACGCCCGAAGCAGGGAAGACAGCTTTGTTGCTGATGGCTATGGCGTTAACAGAAGAGATCTGATGCATAACGACTTTGTTATTCTGGGACCATCCGGTGATCCTGCCGGCATCATCGGAACCAGCAGTGCAGAAGAGGCTCTGACACTAATCAGTAACAATAGAGCAGATTTTATCTCCAGAGGTGACGATTCAGGAACCCATACCAAAGAAAAAGAACTGTGGTCTGCAGCAGGTATTAAACCCTCCGGAACATGGTACAAGGAAGCAGGTCAGGGTATGGGGGCGGTAATTACCATGGCCAACGATCTTGAAGGTTACACTTTATCAGACCGGGGGACATTTCTGTCAATGAGGGACAAGATAGATCTTGTTGTTCTTATTGAAGGGGATGACAAACTGTTTAATCCATATGGAATAATAGCTGTAAACCCGGCTCTCCATGAACATGCAAATTACGATGGAGCTATGAGTCTGATCACTTTCCTTACATCCAGGAAAGGACAAAGTATCATCGGGGAGTTCAGAAAAAACGGAGAACAGCTTTTCTACCCTGATGTAATTAAGTAATAAGGAATTTAAGTACTGATGGTTTTTACAAAAGCAATTGCATTAATTTTATCTGCTGACAGAGAAGTTATTTTCATATCGATGACATCTCTCAGTATGGCTGTAACATCAACCATCATAGCTGCAGTTCCTGCACTTCTTCTGGGAACTACTTTGAGCATAAAAAAGTTTCCGGGGAAATCTCTTATTATAATTATTTTAAACAGCTTGATGGCAATGCCCACTGTTGTAATAGGGCTCATGATCTATTCCATAATCTCTAGATCCGGCCCTTTGGGTCAATATGGACTTCTTTTTACACCCTGGGCAATTATTATCGGCCAGAGTGTTTTATCATTTCCTATAATAACCTCATTAGTATACAGCGCTCTCTCTAAAATTAGTGTTGAACTTCCTGAAACACTGGACACTTTTGGTACAGGTAGAATTCAGAAGCTTTACATGATATTCAGAGAATCAAGAATTGCCGTGCTTTCTGCAATCCTCTCCGGTTTCGGCAGGGTAATTGGAGAGGTTGGTGTGTCAATGATGCTGGGTGGAAATATTCGCTGGTTTACCAGAACTATTACCACAACCATAGCATTGGAAACAAGCAAAGGAGAATTCGAACTGGCACTGGCACTGGGACTTATACTTATATTTATCTCTTTTACTGTGAATTCAGTTCTTCATCTGGGAGTAAAAAGTCATGTATGATCCTTTTATAACCATGGATAAGCTCGGGTTCTCCTACGATAGTAATGAAGTTTTATCA
>CBDVAD010000301.1:0-4862 GCA_965371875.1 uncultured bacterium | reverse complement strand
CTATATGGTAAGAGATAATGGTGAGTGGAGTACACTTTACTATAAAAAGGGAACTCATCATCTTAATGGGATAGAGTCATTAAGGATTGCGCGTTCACGGCATACAAGTTCAGATTTTGGAAGAACATCCAGGCAGCAATTAGTAATTCAGGGGATAAAGGATAAGATGTCCGGTCTTGATATTTCAGATCTGGGTACATTTTTAAAGCTGTTCCAGACACTTGAAAAATACCTTGATACTAATTTTTCAGCTATGGAAATGCTTGGTCTATTCATGAAATATAAGGATAATGATGTAAACAGGAAGCAGGGATTGAGTACATTTAACGTTTTGTATAATACTTATACAAATATCTATAAACTCGAAGATAAATCAAAACAATACGAAGATAATTTCTATAGAGGCTATTGGATACTTCTCCCCCGAAAAGATGACTGGAACGTTATAAAATGGTATATCAGATCTCTTATTGAGGACAATCAGGTTTGAAAAAATATTACTGGATAGAGACTTATGGCTGTCAGATGAACACCGCAGAGTCAAATGCTATTATTACTGATCTGCGAAATAAAGGATGGGAAGAAGCCTCGTCTGAAGGAATGGCTGATTTTGTACTTATAAATACCTGTTCTGTACGTCAGACTGCTGAGAATAGAGTTTGGGGAAGAATTGGTTACTATAAACATTTAAAGGAATCCCGGGATTTTACTCTTGCAATAACCGGCTGTATGGCGGAGAGACTTAAAGGTGATATAAGAAAAAAGGCTCCTGCTGTAGATATGGTAATTGGAAATTTTGATAAAGAAATATTGGCAGAGTACCTTGATACAAATGAATTATGGGATGATAACCTTGTTTCAGAAGGTGAATATAATTTCCGCGAACTGCATTTAGCTGAACATGCTTTTAAAGCAATGGTACCCATAATGCATGGATGTAATAATTTTTGCACATATTGCATCGTTCCTTTCGTAAGAGGGCGTGAAGTTTCCAGGTCTCCGGAATCTATAATTGAAGAGTTAAAGAAACTGGAATTAAGGGGTGTGAAAGAAATTACTCTTCTTGGTCAAAATGTTAATTCCTACAAGTATATTGATAATAATATCATTATTGACTTCACTGGATTATTAAAACTTATACTTAAGGAAATAAAAACTATAGGCTGGATCAGATTTATGAGTTCACATCCCAAAGATGTTCCTGGGGATCTGATCGATTTAATAGCATCGAACGACCGATTGTGCAAGCATATACATCTTGCAGTTCAGCATGGTTCAGATAAAATCCTGAATAGAATGAACAGGCGTTATACCAGATCTGAGTTCATTTCTCTATGGGAAGAAATGAAAAATAAAATACCTGATATTTCAATTACAACAGATCTTCTGATCGGTTTCCCTGGAGAAACACCCGATGATTTTGAATTAACCAAAGATTTAATGAAGGTAATCAGGTTTAATGATGCTTTTACATATTATTATAATCCCAGAGAAGGTACAAAAGCATTCACTTTTACCGATAATATAGAGGATAAGGAAAAACTAAAGAGATTAAACGAGATAATTAAAATACAAAGACAGATAAGCAGCGAAGAAAAAATGAATAGAGTAGGGGAAACAGTTAAAGTTCTTGTTGAATCTGTCTCCCGTAAAAATAGTAAGGAACTGCTTGCCCGAACTGAAAAAAATGAAATGGTTGTTTTTTCCGGAGACGGAGAATTGATTGGTACATTTCAGGATATACAGCTGATTAGTCTTGGAGGAAATACGTTTAAAGGGTCTATTATCTGGTAGGTATACATATGAGAGTAATTTTAATTGGTTTTATTCTGTTATTGGGTTTGATACCCTGTTTCGCTGATATCAATGAGGCAAGGGATATCTATGACAAAGGCAATACTTTAGAAGCATTAATTATTTATGAAAACTGGCTCAGGAATAATCAGAATTCAAGTAATTTTTCATCTGTACTCTTTGAAATTTCAGAATTAAATGGAGATATTGTTAAAATATCTTCAATACTGGAAAAACAAATAGATTTTGTTCAGGAACATGATGATAGGAAAAATCTTTATAAACGGTTAGCACAGTTTTTTGAATTATCTGCTGATTTACACAAAGCACAGATCTATTATCAAAAAGCAGCTTCTATAAGCACTGAAGAGATAGATTATGGAATGTTACTTGAATCTGCAAAAATATTACTTTTAGAAGGTGAATTTACATTAGCAGAATCACAATTGAAAGAGTTAATTGTAAACAGTTTAGACAAAAGTATTCTGACTCATGGAAAATTACTTTTTACAATACTGAAAATTTTAATTTCCAATGGTGATATTGACTATACTCTTTCTCCAGTAGAGAAACCAGAGATTATTTATTTAATGTATCTTATTGCAAAAACAAATTCTGAAACTGTTGTAATGGATAATTTAAGTGAAAAACTTGTAAATGATTTTGAAACAAGCCCCGAAGCAGGTTTAATTAGAAAAGAATTATCTGAGTTGCCTGATATTATTACATCTTTTACATTGTTATATAATGGAAACTTAAATGATAATAACTTATATGAAAAAGTTACAGAAACATTAAATAGTTCCGAACCGGATACTATTTTAAATTATATGATACAAACAGGATCATTCAGTGACCCTGAAAATGCACATTATCTTTCTGTTGATCTTTCAGAACTGGGGTTTGAACCAATAGTTGAAGAGCAAATTATAAATGACAGGAAATATTATAAAGTTCTTCTCTATTTATCAACTAAAGATGAAATGTATCAGACTTTAAACATGCTGAAAGATAAAGGATTTGAAGGTTTTCCTGTTTATTAAAATTATTCACTTGTTTCATTGATTTCTATTTGTTCTATTTGAAGAAATCGAATAAAATGTTCACCATTTGGTATAAATCCTGTAATTGTTAAGTTTCCAGGTATAAGAATAATTGTTCTGATTATTTCAGTTTCATTAAGCTCTTCAAAATAGTCATATTTGTAACTTAGTGTATTTTGAACAAGATTATTTTCATTTAAGCTTTTGAATTCAGCAATTTTCAGTCCATTATCGAAAAGATAAAATCCCCCATTAATTATTTGATCACCGGTCTTGAGTGTATAATCTGGTGTGTTGAAAAATATTTCATCACCTGTATCACTCCTGTAATAACCTGAAAGGACCGGTATATTTGATTCGGATGAATTTGAACGAAAATCTCTAATAAGATCTCTTTGTATTTCAGTACTAAGCTTGAAATAGCTGCCTGTCCAAAATTGATTCTCGGTATTTCGATTATTTCTGATGCTGTTGTCTCTAAACTTAAGATTGATATTATTTATGTCAATAATACGTACAGAAAAAGACCCTTCAATGTGGGGTACAAGTTCATTTCTGAATGTAATTAGTAGAGTATTGGAAAGAGTTTTGCTCGAAGTCTTCCAAATATAGATTTCCTGAAAATCATTGTTCGAAAAAATGACCCGTTTATTTTCCGGATCAAAAAATACAAATGGATTATTGTAGGACAGATTACTATCTGAAGCAGATAACATCCATGGTCCCTTCAGGAAAGTTTTAAAATAGTCCCGGTCCTTTCTGTATAGCTCTCTAAGTTTAATATTTTCTATTTCATCGCCAGGAATCTTATCTTCGCTGATAAGCTTATATAAAGCCTCAGGGTTTCTCCAAAAGTATGTTTTCTGAATAAGATCAAGTATGTTGTCGGAAAGAGGATCTGTTGTTGTAACAATAATTGGAAAACTTACACCACCACTAATTCCTGTTTGATATGCCTGAGTACGTTTTTCTTCTTTTATTTCAATATTCCCATCGACTTTTAAGTTTATTATTTCAGAAAAATTAAGGACAAGACCGCCCTCTGAGTGTGTTCTTCTATAGATATTTAAAGTTTCCTTTCCATCCAGGTCAGTCCCTGAACAAACAATTTCCAAATTATGGTCACCGGTTATATCTGTTAAGTTTAGTAAAAAAGAACCTATATTATCAGAATTGGTTTCAGATTCCCATGAAATAGAATATGAGTTCAAAATATAATCAAAATCTGCCACCAGGACCCTTACTGTAGATCCTGTAACGGAATTATCCTTAACTATCAGTATTTGTTCATCATGGCTGTCAAGATCCAGATTAGTATCGATCAGATCAATAATAATATCATTTGGATTTAGAGTTACTTTTGGAATCCCTTTACTGTCAGTTGAAGTAACAATAGTATTGACCACATCATTCTGAGCTGTAACAGATTTATAAACCGGATTGATCTCCAATGGTTTTGTTGTCTCAGTTGTCGAATTCTGACTGCACCCTGTCAGTATAATGAGGAAAGTAAATAAGATTAGAAAGTGCTTCAAAGCATTACCTCGATTATGCAGTTATAAGGACGTTTAGAAGTTATTATAAGAAATTCACTTCAAGCATTTTTAACACTTTTCCCTTTATTTCTTCAAGAGGATATTTGCTCTTAAAACCGGCAGCAGTTTTATGACCGCCTCCGTGATAAATTTGAGCAATGGCAGCAACATCTATGTTACCTTTGGATCTCATGGAGCATCTAAGAACTCCTTCAGAGTTTTCCTTAAAAAAAACTGACACCCTTACGGATTCACTTTTAAGAGGTGTATTTATAATAGAATCTGCTTCTTCATACAATGCTCCGCATTCTTCTATGGTTTCTTTAAGCATTATCTGAACTGCTACTTGTTGATTAAAGTATAATTTTAGGGATGAAGAGACCTTTGACTGAAGCTTCAGTGCTGAAACAGAATTGCTTTCATATATTCTGCTGTAAATATCATTTGGTAAAACACCTTTGCTCACAAGCTCGTAGGCAATTAAAAATGT
>CBDVAD010000300.1:0-4872 GCA_965371875.1 uncultured bacterium | reverse complement strand
GTTCACTGTATAGAGGAGTTATCATAATGATTATTAAAAGACAGAATATGAAACATGAAATTAGAAAAGAGATGCGTGGCGGCCCGGGAGAGGTTGAAATTCTACATATGGTTTCTCCGGAATCAATGACAAACGCACGATTAATGGCTGAATTGACACTATCCCCTGGCGCGGGCATAGGACCTCATCGACATGATAAAGAAACTGAATACTATATAATAACTGAGGGTTCGGGTATTGTAATTGAAGATGATGGGAAAAAGAGTGTCACAAGGGGTGATGTTGTTGTTACCGGGAACGGCCAAAGCCACAGTATAGAAAATACAGGGAATGGGCCTCTTAAATTCATTGCAGTTATCATTACAGAATAGAAGAGCATAGACAGTTATCAGTGAACAGTTATCAGTGAGCAGATCTGTTAACTGTTTACTGCTAACTGTTTACTGTATTAAGGAGAACAAATGTCAAAAAAAATAGTAATCGGCGCAGATCATGGAGCATTTGATCTAAAAGTAAAGATAATAGAACATCTTAAAGGACGGGGATTTACTGTAAACAACATGGGTGTTGATTCCGCTGAATCTGTAGACTATCCTGATATCGCTGAAAAAACATGCAAAGAATATCTTAATGGAGACTATGAATTCGGTATAGTCTGCTGCGGTACCGGTATAGGAATAAGTATTTCTGCAAATAAGGTTGATGGTATTCGCTGCGCTCTTGCACAAAATATATTTGCAGCAGAGATGTCAAAAGTTCATAACAATGCAAACTTTATAGCTTTTGGAGGGAGAATTGAATACCAGGACTCTGTAACCGATATGGTAGATGCTTTTATTGATGCAAAATTCGAAGGCGGCCGACATCAACGCCGGGTAAACAAGATAATGGGTTTGGAGGCGTAGAGACGCCCAATTTGGGCGTCTTTACGTCGAAACAGGACACTTTCTTGATCTTTTTCCTCATATATAAATTGACACTTTTGAATTTATTTCTTACATTCTGTAATGTATAACACAGAGTAAAGACGCACAGCAGTATACTGCTGTGCGTCTCTACGTTGAATCTATAAACTCCCTTTGCAAGGATAATATATAAATGGACGAAAAATACTTCACTCTGGATCAAACCCTCTTTGAAATAACAGAAAACCATCCGGCAACTATAGCTGTTTTCTCAGCCAACGGATTCCCGCAAATGGCAGATGAGGAAAAAAGAAAGGGCTTTGGGAAAAATATAACTCTTAAAACTGCTCTTTCATTTCAAAACAGAGATCCCGCAGCATTTTCAAAAATTCTTATTTCCAGTATAGAAAGAGATAAGCCAGGGGATGATGTAACCCTTGGAGGTGAATCAAAAAAGGCAGTAGGTGAAAAAGTTAAGGTTACAGGTCTCCTTCCCTGTCCGGTAAGAATCCCCTTACTTGAATCCTTTGGTAAGTTTATGGAAGGATTTGAAAAAAACCATAATCTGGAAATAGAATATGAACTGAAAGCCGCCGCTATGGGCCTGGACTGGGTGGAAAAGAACCTTGCAGAAGTAAAAGATCAGTCGGGGATTCCGGATCTGTTTATTTCTGCCGGATTTGATCTTTTCTTTGATGAAGAAAGATTTGGCAAATTGAAGAGAGCCGGTGTTTTTAGTGACGAAGTCCATTTTGAAACAGAAAACAGCTCTTTTAAAGGTTATGGTTTAAAAGATCCCAGGGGACATTACTCAATGATAGGTGTTGTACCCGCAGTTTTTCTGGTAAACACAAACGAACTGGGAGACAGAGCGGTACCCGAAAGCTGGGCAGATGTACTTAAACCGGAATATGAAAACAGTGTTTCATTGCCTGTAGGTGATTTTGATCTTTTTAATGCCATTCTTTTAAATATTCACAAAAATTATGGAAAAGACGGGGTTGAAAAACTAGGCCGAAGCCTTCTGGACTCTCTTCATCCATCAGAGATGATAAAAAGTGAAAAAAAGAGTGCCCGGCGACCTGCAATTACAATTATGCCCTATTTTTTTACAAAGACAATCAAAGAGGGCAGCATTATGAAGGCAGTATGGCCGTCTGACGGTGCAATTTTAAGTCCAATTTTTATGCTTTCCAAGACGGACAGAATAGATAAATTAAAAGATGTAATTGATTTCTTTGCTTCGAAAGAAGTGGGAGAGATTTTATCTCACAGTGGTCTATTTCCAAGTACTAATCCTGATGTAGACAACAGGCTTAAAGGCGACTCTCCTTTTATGTGGCTGGGATGGGATTATATCTATTCAATAGATGTTGCAGCAACAATTAAAGAATGTGAAAAAATCTTTGATGAATCAATTAAAGAGGTAATCGGCGTATGAACCTTGTAACAGTCTCCGGTCCTCCCTCGGTAGGTAAAACTTCGGTAATTCTTAAGACTATTACCTCCCTTAAACAACGTGGTTTAAAAGTTGGTGTTGTAAAGTTTGACTGTCTGTTTACTGATGATGATATTCTCTATGAAAAAGCCGGTGTAATGGTACAGAAGGGGTTGTCCGGAGGACTTTGTCCCGATCATTATTTTGTAAGTAATATAGAAGAGGTTACCCAGTGGGGGCTGGAAAACGAGTTTGATATTCTTATCAGCGAATCTGCCGGTCTTTGTAATCGGTGCTCCCCATATATTAAAGATATAAAAGCTGTTTGTGTTATAGATAATCTTAGTGGTATTGGTACTCCAAAAAAGATTGGACCAATGCTTAAAAGTGCAGACATTGTTATAATAACAAAAGGTGATATTGTATCCCAGGCTGAACGGGAGGTATTCGCATCCCGGGTACACAGTGTTAATCCTGCAGCTACTATTCTTCATGTAAACGGTCTTACCGGTCAGGGAAGCTTTGAACTGTCTACTCTTCTCTATGATGAAAATGAAAATATAACTACCCTTAAAGGAAAAACTCTTCGCTTCTCCATGCCTGCAGCCCTTTGTTCATACTGTCTTGGAGAAACCAGAATAGGCGAAAGTTACCAGATGGGTAATGTAAGAAAAATTGATCTTGGAAAAAGGGAGGTATAAAAGTGGCAGTTCTTACAGAATTAGATCTAAGGCATGAAAAAATTGATACAATATTAATTCGTTATCCCTTTGCCGAGACCTTTTTAACCAACAATGGAATTGCTGTCGACAGATTTCGAGACAGTACTATGGATGATTATTTCAAGAGTCTCAGCGTTGAACATGTAGAAGATCATGCAATAGACCCGGACCATTTAATGGGGCAGTTTGAAGAATATATTAAACAGATGCTCTCTTTTCTTGGTGAGGATAATAAAGTAGTTGAGTCTGTTACTATCCTGCCGGGACATGACAAGTCAGGAAAAGATGAAACTTTTACAGAGTTTGTAGTTCGTAAAAACGAAATAGTTTCCATTGTCGGTCCAACGGGTTCCGGTAAAAGCAGACTATTGGGAGATATTGAATGGGCGGCACAAAATGATACTCCTACTGGTAGAAGCATTCTTATAAACGGGAAAATACCGGATAAAAAATGGCGATATTCATCTTCTGAGAAACTTGTTGCCCAGCTCTCCCAGAACATGAACTTTGTAATGGATATGTCTGTTTATGAGTTTCTTGAATTACATGCAGAAAGCAGAATGGTTACAGACAGTGAAACTATTATAGATAGAATAATTGAAGAGGCAAATAAACTTGCCGGGGAAAAATTCGATCCCAATACACCTATTACCGCCTTAAGCGGTGGTCAATCCAGGGCTTTAATGATTGCAGATACTGCTATCTTAAGCAAATCTCCTATTATCCTTATAGACGAGATTGAAAATGCAGGAATTGATAGAAAAAAGGCTTTGAAATTGCTGTTGGCTGAGGAAAAGATAGTGCTTATGGCAACTCATGATCCTGTACTTGCCCTTATGGGAGACAGACGGATTGTTATAAAGAACGGCGGCATACATAAGGTAATTGAGACAACAGAAGAGGAGAAAGAGATCCTTGTAGAAATAGAAGAACTGGACCGGAAGGTTATGTCGATGCGGGAAAAATTAAGAAACGGTGAAAAATTAACATCTTATTAGATGTCTAAAAGGAGTTTAGTATGCATGATGGTTGTGCAGGAAGTTTTGAAACAGGAAAACAGGTTGTAGATAAGGTCAGAACCATGGGTTTTGCAGAACAGGTTCTGCCCATGCCCCTGGATATTAAGTGTGAAGAATGTGGAACAGATTTTTCCATGGAAACATTTGAGTCAAAGTGTCCCAAGTGTGAAATGGTTTACGGAGTTGTGCCATGCCATGCTTTTGATGCGGCCAATGTTGCTCAGGCTGGAATAAATTATTAATATTTTTGCAATTTCAGTTCTTATGTACTATATTTATCTGCAGGTATAGAATTTGCCTGAATCGGGCTTACCTGTAGTTAGAAGTAACATTATTCCGGTTATAGTAACATATATACTGTAGAGGTCCTTAAAGCAGGGATTTTCTTAAATATTGACAGGAGGATGCTATGCATAAAACAAAATTTCTGGCTATTGCAGTTATTCTTATTCTGGCAATGGTTATTCCAGCAGCAGCCGGCGAATTTGAACTGGGGATGTCGCTGACACCGATTATTGCTGCAGAAGATACAAATGATCCAAATTATGATCCTGCTAATGAGCAGGCTTTGATACTTCCTGGATTCCATGTAGGGTACAGATTTGCATGGATAGGTTATGTATCATGGGATTCTTATGTTATGCCACCTGAGTACATAACAACTATGACAGCCACATACGAACCGGATACTGATATATATCAACTAGTACACTGTACAGGTTAAACATTCGGATATAACCTGTTCAATTTAACTCGGGCCTCTTGTGTCTCACATTGCCAGTCAACCT
>CBDVAD010000299.1:0-4873 GCA_965371875.1 uncultured bacterium | reverse complement strand
ACTATGGAAAAGAAATGGGTTTGTTCTGTTTGCGGTTACATTCACATGGGTGAAAATCCTCCGGAAAAGTGTCCAACATGTGGTGCACCGGCAGAAAAGTTTAATGAACAGTCAGGTGAGCTTGTTTGGGCCGATGAACATGTAATTGGTGTTGCCAAAGGACTTGATCCTGAAGTAGTGGAAGGTTTAAGACAAAATTTTACCGGTGAATGTACTGAAGTCGGTATGTATCTCGCAATGAGTCGACAGGCTGACCGAGAAGGTTTTCCTGAAGTTGCAGAAGCATATAAAAGAATTGCATTTGAAGAAGCAGACCATGCCTCAAGATTTGCAGAAATGCTTGGTGAAGTTGTTGTAGCTGATACAAAGGCTAACCTCGAAGCAAGAGTTGCTGCTGAATACGGTGCAACACAGGGTAAAAAAGATTTGGCTGTACTGGCTAAAAAACTGAACTATGATGCTGTTCATGACACTGTTCATGAGATGTGCAAAGATGAAGCCCGTCACGGAAAAGCTTTTCAGGGTCTTTTAAACAGATATTTCAAATAGGATATTTGCATTTTATATATCTGTTGTAAAAGAGGCCGTTCAATATGAACGGCCTTTTAAGTTTAATCCTTCATTGATTCATATATTTCATTAAATTTCAGATGATTATCCATAAATAACTGCATTATTTTATCTCCGAACACCTGTTCCCCTGAAATCCCACTCCTATCATCCAACCTAAGTATTGAGACAGTTTTTTCGTGGGTGAATGCAGGTTTATAGTGTCTTGGACTTCGAAGTGCATCATACTTATCGGCAAGAGAAACAAACAGTGCTTCTAAAGGAATATCTGCTCCTTTAAGAGGACTGAATAAAAGGTAGTCTTGAAAATGTCTGCTTTTAAGATCTACAGTAACACTGCTATTATCAATAATCGAAGGATAACCTTCTCCGTTCCACGTCTGATGATGATTAAGCGCAATCTGATAAGCCATCTCAAATTTGTATTCTCTGGTAGTCTCACTCATCATACGTGCAATTATCTGAGCCCCATATATAGGGTGCATATTCATTTCTAACCTTTCTTCATCTGTCAGCTTTCTTTCGAGTTTAATAATATGGGGAATAGCTACCTTCCCTATATCATGAACAGAAGCAACCTGACCAATTGCTTTGCAGAATTTGTCATCCTTGCCATATAATTTCGCTACTAGTTCAGAAAATTTATTGACTCTTTGCAGATGTTTCCCTGTCATTTCATCACTAAATTCAGCAGATGCGCATAATCCGTCAATTGATTGCATCAATTTCTTGTCATTTTTTATAGCAAGTTCAACCAGTGAGTGGGTTACCATGGCCGTATCTACAAAGGCCTCCATAGATAGAATATCATCCTGAGTTATTTCTCCTTCTTTATTAAATGCAATTATAGACAGTTGACCACTATGATAATTAATAAAATTTCTTATTGAATCACCAATGAATTTTTTCACACCAGCGTCAAAGGGGTAGGTAGTTTCGAATTCTGCCTGGGAATTGTAATCACTGCTTTTTGCAGATATGACCTTCGAAACTCTTCTGGACAGAAGGACTGGAGCTAGTGAATCAACTGATATTTTAAAAGGATCTGAGATAACCATCCCTGATTCGAACTGTCTAAACCTGAAACCCTCAAAAATATTTCCATTTACCTGCATTATAACAATAGAAGAATAATTGTAATTAAAAATTAATCCGGCAAGACGCATATATATATCGTTATTAATTACAAGTTCATCAAGCGATTCTATAACTTGATTATTAAATTCTCTGATGGATTTAAGATTTCTGTCATACTCTACTCTTGTTGTCACATCAGTAAACCACACAAGTATATCTCCGGAGTTATCAGGGTGTGATGTTTTAATACTGTACCATTTTTCCGTTATCGGAGAAAAACATGATTTCAAATTAAGTTTTTCCAATGAACAATCATCGGGATGTCCGAAGAATTTATATATAGTCTTTATATCGTTATCTTTAAAAAGATCATATGTCAGACCAGTGGATTCAAGAATAAGCCCATCTTTATCCATTAAAAATGCAGGATCGGGGCGTTTATCCGGTAACTGCATTAGTCTTTCCTTCTTCCTGTGCTGGAACTTTACAGCAGATTTAGAAAAAGCCTGAACAAAAAGAGGGACAATAAAAGGCACGAGACTGCCAAACAGAGGATTATGCTGTGAAAGACTTATAATGCTTCCTACAATAAAAGCCAGTAAATAATTAATAGGAGATAATAATTCTTTTCCAGCGTACCGAAGATAGATTGCTAAAAATTTCATTATCCAATAGTATACTATTTTACTCAGATGTCAAAAGGGGGCATAGCAAATGAAAATTGGAGTTGGCATTAGTGGAGGTGTTGATTCATCTGTGGCTGCCTGGTTATTAAAAAAAGAGGGGCATGATGTAGTTGGAATCTGGATGAACCTGTTTGGTAATGAATCTTTGGCAAAAGATGCTGAACGTGTTGCAGAATATATTGATATCCCATTTTTTAAGGTGGATCTTCAAACTGAATATAATGAAATTGTCATATCCTATATAAAAGAGGAATATGCATTAGGGAAAACTCCAAATCCCTGTGTTATATGTAACAGAGGGGTCAAATTTGGACTATTTATAGAAAAAGCACTCTCTATAGGTGCAGATTTTGATTATTTTGCAACAGGCCATTATTCAATTATAGAATATAATGAAAAAACCAGCCGTTATTTACTTAAAAAAGGAATTCATGAAGGTAAAGATCAGGCTTATTTTCTTTCAATGCTCAGTCAGAAGCAACTTGGCCGGATATTATTTCCTCTTGGTGGAAAAGTTAAATCTGAGGTCCGTAAAATTGCAGAAGAAGCCGGCATTTTTACTACAGATAAAAGAGAGAGTCAGGATCTATGTTCAGGTGATTATAGAGACTTTATTGATGATTCAAAGGGCCCGGGTAATTTCACTGATGAAAGCGGATTAATTCTGGGTAGTCATAAGGGAATTGAAAATTACACTATTGGACAGCGCAGAGGTCTTGGTATAAGTTCCAGTGCCGAACCCTGGTATGTAATCGGCATTAAACCGATGAGTAATGAAGTAGTTCTTGGATTTAACAGTGATCTCTTAAATAAGGGGATGATGGTGTCAAAATGTAACTGGATAGCAACTTCCCGACCAGATTTTCCAATAAAAGTTGATGCTAAAATTAGATATCGTGATAATGGAGCACCGGCAATACTAAATGAAGTCGGGGAAGATCTTATAGAAGTACTATTTTCTGAAGAGAGAAGGGCCGTTACCCCCGGGCAGGTAGCTGTTTTCTATAATGGAGATATAGTAATTGGAGCAGGAATTATTCAAAAAGGGTTTTGATATTTGACTGTAAAGCAGTATCATTAATACAGGAGGAGTTGTTCTATGTTTTACAAGAAAAGTACAGATGGATATAAAGAAATCATACCTGGAGTAGAATTAAAAACTCTTGCTTATGGTGATAAGACTTTAATGTCTGAATTTCTAATCGAACAGGGTAATTCACTGCCTAAACATCATCATCCATGCGAACAAACGGGTTATCTTATTTCAGGATTAATGCTTCTGACAATTGGAGATAAAACATTTGAAGTAACACCTGGAGATAGTTGGGCAATTAAATCTGATGTGATGCACAGCACTGCTGCAGTTAAAGACTCGGTTGTTGTCGAGGTTTTTTCTCCTGTCAGGGAAGAATACCTACCTGATAATCTGGAGCAGAGAATCGAATAATCACGTCTACACATAGGAATATCTGCAAAAAAAAACGGTGGTAAGTACCACCGTTTTGTAATAATCAGAGCGAGAGAAGGGAATTGAACCCTCGACATCCACCTTGGCAAGGTGGAGCTCTACCGCTGAGCTACTCTCGCATGTGCTATTTCTAAACAATTATTTAAATTTTGTCAATGAAAATCCTTAAAATGAATGTTATAATTAATTTATGAATAAAATATATCCAGTAATGATTTTTATCTTTATTTTGACCGCATTAGTTTATGCCGGAGGCAGTAGAGAGAAAACTTTAATAGATTTCAGTGGAAGTATAGATTATTTAGATGGAGAAGTTCTTTTAAACAATAATCCTGCAGAATTTGGTTCTGAAGTCAGAACTGGAGATATAATTGAAACCGGTGCAGATTCTTTCTGTGATATTGTTTTTAACAGGGGCAATGTTTTCCGTATGGAGCCGGATACAGTTATACAGATTAATTGGATAGAAAGCACTTTAAATCTTAAAAAAGGTTCTATTGCATCAGTTTTTGAAAAGATGAACAAGGTTATTGGTTCCAATGAACAGTTTCAAATAATTACACCGACTGCAACTGCCGGCATTAGAGGTACTGCCTTCTATATTAAGGTAGAGGATAAGTTCAATACATATATTTGTACCTGTAATGGCTCTCTGACACTTTATGGAAAGGATATTGATAACTTTATTTCTACTTCGGCCCATCATAAGGCATACCGATTTATAAAATCGGGTAATGATGTTCAGGTTGAAAGTGCGACCCTGCTTTATCATGATGATCCAAAGATGAATTCAGTTGCTAAAGTTATTGGTGCAACAATTAGATGGGAATCGTCGTCTTACTAAAGTTTTTATTGTTTAGATACAATATTTTATGATTCTACTTGACAATCATATATTGATTATATATATTCTTTTTAGTTAGTAAACATTAACTAACTGGAGAAGGTGTATGCAGGAATTAAGCAATAGACAAAAACAAATTATCGAAATCACTATAAATATAATATCGAAAAGAGGAATTCAGGATTTAACTATGAAAAATCTCTCCGGCGAGTTAGGGATCTCTGAGCC
>CBDVAD010000298.1:0-4930 GCA_965371875.1 uncultured bacterium | reverse complement strand
CGGCTACAGGTATCGGGAGATTCCTGCTTAGTATTACATTCCGTCTTATGCTGTTTAATATTATCCTCGTTTTTCTTCCTGCAGCATCAATAGTATATCTGGATACCTATGAAAAGCAGCTTCTCGATGCTCAGGAAAAATCAATGGTTCAGCAGGGCCGGCTGTTATCAGCTGCTTTGAGTAATTCCGGTACTCCTGATGTCGTTGATGCCGAAAGAATTCTTACAAATTTAAAAGGGCGTACTGAAGCAAGACTTCGGGTTTTGGATAACAACGGGATGCTTATTGTTGATTCCAGTTTACTGTATAAAGCAGAAATAGAGGATCAGGATATTACATATAAGACAATTAGCAGATCAATTTCTTCAATTGATAAAGAATCAATTCTATACAGGATTGCAATATGGCCTGTACGTATCTACCGGAAAGTTTTTCAGCCCCCTCGACCTGTTGCCGGTGAAAGTTATTACAATTCCTCCAAACCTTTTAATGGTCCCGAAATTCAGGCAGCTCTTGATGGTCGCTATGGCGCCGTTACAAGATTGTCTTCTGATGGCCAGCGCTCTGTAAGCCTATATATAGCTATTCCCGTTACTAATGGAGAAACAGTAACAGGTGCAGTCCTGTGCAGTCAGTCTACTTACAGAATACTTCAGGATCTGTACGAAATCAGGCTTGCTCTGCTAAAAATATTTTTATGGTCCTTTTTGTTTGCACTTATTATAAGTACACTTCTTGCTTTCTCTATCTCCTTCAGGATAAAACGTTTAAGAAATGATGCAGAATCAATACGTACAGGCAAAGGAAGACTTGAAGGGTATTTTACACCTTCATCTTTCATGGATGAGATTGGAGAATTATCATTCTCTTTGAAGGATCTTACTTCCAGACTGGACAGGCACATTCGTTATACATCATCTTTCATTCAGGATTTTAGTCATGAGTTTAAGAATCCCCTTTCTGTGGTACGTACTGCATCTGAAATGATTCCGGAATCAACTGATGAACAACGTGTTAGATTTCTTCATCTGGTTGATCAGAACAGCAAAAGGATGGAATCATTACTTGAGGGTATAAAAGAACTTTCTTTAATTGACCGTGACCTGGAGGAGGAAATAAAAGATGTAGTCCCTGTAAAATCCCTTCTTCAAAACCTGGTAGACGGCTTTCAGATAAAATACCCTGACAGGAAATGGGAACTTATATCTGATACAGATAATGCATGTGTTCTGGGAACAGAGGATAAAATGGGGAGGATTTTTATTAATATCCTGGAGAATGCACACTCATTTGCTTATAAAGATAGTTCAGTTAAAATAGATTTAGAGAACAGTTATAAAAATGATCATCTTAAAATTGAAATATCAAACCAGGGAATCCATATACCTGAAGGAGATCTGGATCGAATATTTGACCGTTTTTATTCCAACCGGTCAAATGGAGGGCAGAACCATAATGGACTGGGTCTTTCGATTGCCAGGGCAATACTGGACAGTTACAAAGGCAATATCAGAGCAAGGAATACAGAACAAGGGGTTTGTTTTACAATAATATTGCCTCTAATGGAATAATAAGCCTTATAGGCTTCAGTCTAAAAGGCTTCCTATCTCCTCTTCTACCTTTTCCTGTTCCTCTAAAGGTTCTGTATCCAACCCTTCTATAAGATCCCCGATTTCCGGGTTGTCCTTGAACCGCAGTACATTGACCATAAAGATGTTAAGTTTACTTATAAGGTTTGGAGGCAATTGATTTCCATCAATTTCAACAGAGATAATTGGATATTTTCTATCCCTTGCCCATGGAGTATACAATCCTTCGATTACCCGTCCAATAAGGCAGGCGAATGGAGCAATATTTACTACACCTGAATACCCATGTTCCATGGCAGTTGCTGCAACACCTGTAGAAACAGCAATTTCCGAGTTAAGTTCATGATTAACAAAATGTGTTGATGTATTGTTCATTATTATGTCCATGTCATGGGGTGTTTCAGGTATAAGATCAGCCTCTGCCAGTGCTCCTTTTACCATCGTTTCTACATCATGTTTCCATGTTTTTTCTATTTTTAGTATAAGCAGCTGTTTTATCTCTTTAGAAAAGAGACGCTTCCACCAGGGAAGAAGTTTGAGTCGTTTTGTAAGGTCATATTTTCTAACAAAATCCAGATAATGAATCCACTCCCCAACACCGGACACTTTTGCAATTATTCCCTTCTTACTGAAAAGATCGACAAGATCATCCACAGCGAAATCATCTCTTCTTACATAGATTTCACCTACAATAAGTATTTTCGGAGTATCTTTCATCTTTTGTTTAAGAGGTATCTCACTTATGCCCTTTGCAATCTTCTTCAATGCGGGTTTTGCATTTTTAAAACCGTTTTCAGCCTCTCCCAGAAGCTGCTGCCACAGTACTTTATACTCTTTCATGGCTGCCTCCGGATCAAGAGCACAGGTTCGTAAGGAATTCTGGATATCCTTCATGTAATCTGCTATTACGGCACTTCTCCAAAGAGTTTTTGAGAAACCTGGTCCTAATTCCGTATAGGAATTATCAGCACTGAGGGTAAATACTACAACATTCTCCAGACCAAGATCTCTAAATAGGTTTTCATAAAATACAAAGTACTGACCTGTTCTGCATGGTCCTGTAGTAATGGGGACAAAAAGCAGATAAATTTCATCCTTTCTATATTTTTCAGAAGCAAAATATTTAAGGGCACTTCCCAATACAAGATGGGAAGGAACACACTCTTTTCCTGATGTATGACTTCTTGCTATGTGCAATGTTTCTCTGTCTGCAACTCCTAAAGCTTCTGCCTGGTATCCGATCGCATTTATAGCTGCTGCCATCATCTGTGCAGAAAGATCACCCATATTGGAGAGAAGCAGTTTTACCCTTGGATTATCTTTTACTTTTATTTTTTTATCATTAATAGAATCGTAAATATGAAGTTCATCATTACCATTATTTATAAATCTCAGACCATTGTCATAACGTGTTTCATCCAGTTCATCTTTTTTAGATCTATAGCCAGCGATAATATCCAAAAAGGCTTCTACTCTTGTATCTATACCTGCATCAGCGGAATGACTGTCAAATTCAAGGATAAGAAAAGGTTTTGTACCCATTATCCATTTAACATAGTGGAGCATGAACGAATCAGGAGCACAGGAAAAGTTTGTAATCCATGTAACATAGATGTTCGGCTCATTTTTCAGCATGGCTGCAGTTTTCATGTCCTGTTGGCCGTAGTACCAGTACATATTATCGTCTATATCATTTCCTTCAAAGGGAAGAATATCGTAAGGAATTATCGAGTAGCCCCTGCTTGTAAATTTTCGGGGAATCCCCATATTGGCTTCTCTTGTAAAGGCGTTATATGGTCGGCCTAAAAGAGCTATTACAGGTCTTTCTGCTTTTCTTGCTTCCTCAAGAGCTGTCCTGCCCATATCAGATGCTTTCTGGAAGTATTCATTTTGTTTTTCAAAGGCAATATTAAATGCATACTCAACTTCCTCTGATGGTATTCCCATCTGCTCTCCCATCTGAACAAAGAATTCCATTGCTTTGACTTTTCCGAATTTAAATGAAACCACAAGTGCCAGTATTCTTTCTTCCGGAATGTCAGGAAAAGCCTTTTTTATATAATAGGGCAGAGCCTGGGTTATAGGGCAGAAGTTTGCATGTACATCTTTTTCGTAACTATCCATATCTCTGAAGTGCGGGATAAATACATAATCACAACCCTTATTCCAAATGTCCTGTACTGCTCCATGAGCAATTTCGGCAGGATAACAGTAGGAGCTTTCCACTCTTGCCACACCTTCATGTGCGATATCATCAGAAAGTATTGTCTCGATACCAAGGCTGTGGAAAAACCAGGAATAGAGAGGGTACATGGTATGGACAGAGAATGCCCTTGGAATACCAACTGTGTAATCGTATTTAGGAGTGAAATCTTTCTTGTCAGGCGCACATTCTACAAATAACAGGTCAGATCTTTTCTGAACATAGTCGAATACTTCAACAGAAGGATCCGGTTTATTTTTAGTATTTGTATACTTGCTGCATCTTCCCCCAAACATATATTTATTATTATTGACTTTAAGGATCTGTATAGGACAGAAATTTTCACACGATTTACAGGTAAATTCCCTTTCATACACTATCTCCTGGGAAATAAGAGCATCCAGATTAAAACTGGATTTTTCCAGTAGATTATCATTAAATTTTTCTTTTGCCAGAAGGCCTACGCCAAATGCTCCCATAAGTTCCGGAGACGGAGGTACAAGGATTTGTTTATCTAAAAGCAGTGCAAACGCCAGGGGCACAGCTTTATTTTTGGCAACCCCTCCCTGGAGGAATATCTTTTTACCAAGGGTTCTGTTACCAACTACCCGGTTGAGGTAGTTGGAAACTATGGAGGTTACAATACCACCAGTAATACTTTCTCTGGTTGCTCCCTGTTGGATAGCTTTTCTGATATCTGAATTAATAAATGCAGAACAGTGCTCTCCGAATTTCAGGGCACTTTCTGAAGAAAGAGCAATATCTGCTATCTCAAAAGCATGTTGAATATTTAAATCTCCATGGGCTGATTCTTCCAGAAATGAACCGGTTCCGGCTGAACATGCTTCATTCATGGCATAATCAATAGGAACCTTATTTTTAAGGAGTACATATTTTGCATCCTGTCCGCCTATTTCAAATATTGTATCTACTTCCGGATCAAAAAAGGTTGTCCCAACGGCATGAGCAATAATTTCGTTGTAAACTCCGGGGCTCTCGATAAATACTCCAAGAATCTCTCTGGATGAACCAGTTGTTGATGCGAGACTAATATTAATCTCTCCATTACCAATATCATTCTGAATCTTTTTCTTAATTTCGATTAAACAGGCTTTTAACGATTTTATGGGATCTCCAT
>CBDVAD010000297.1:0-4933 GCA_965371875.1 uncultured bacterium | reverse complement strand
CCCTGCCATCATAGGGAGGGTAAGTCTAATTAAAAGTTTTGTAATATTTCCTTCTGTAAGGTTTGCTTTTATTTTTCGGGTCATGGTAGAAAATATAATGGAAAAAGTTGGCAATTACAATTAGAATAAGAGTAGGATTAAATTGGAGGAGTATATGAAAATTCTACAGAACTTCCATGATAGTAATTATATTGACAAAACTTTAAATGAGATGAAGGATATTCTTCTTGGCCTGTACGGAAAAGAGCAGGGCATGGATAATTATAAATATCTGATTACAGCTGCCGATCGGTTTCTTGGATCTCTTGGCAGCTCAGATATAGAAAGTTATGCTGCCTTTAACCCATCCCTTCCTTATGATCATCTAAAGGGAAAAATATTTGCAATTTGTTATCCAGACAATATTTATAATGACAGTGTCCCCACTCTTCAGACACTTGGATCTGTTCTTTCAGAGTATTTCCCATCTGTTAAGGGTATCCACATTTTACCGGAACGGGAAATGAGCCATGCTGATGTCTGGCCTCAGGATTTCTTTTCCATTATGTCCAGGACAGACTCTTTGAAGATTGTTAATGATCTTCAGGAAACTGGTGTATTAAACAAGGATAGATATATTACGGATATATATCAGGAAAAACGTGATGTTTTGGCTGGACAATTCCATTCTGAAACAATGGCTGTTTTAGATAAAGCCTATAATTCTCATTTTAATGACGGTGGGTTTTCCCAGGCAAACCGTGCAAAAATCGATCCCCGGTTTGGAACCTTGGAGGATATAAGGAGCTTAACAAAGGACTATTCAGTTATGCTTGACTATGTAGTTAATCATGTTGATATAGACAGTGATATTCTTGAATCATTTAAAAATGGGACAAATTCCGGTGATGCATTTATAATAATTACTCCTTCTGAATATGCTGCCATGAAAAATGATGGTTCTCTCTATAAAACATTCAGACCAAGACCCTTCCCTTTATATACAGGAATGCGTAAGTATTCAAAATCTGACAATAATATGAACAACTATTTTACAGAGAAGGGACTGAAATCTTTGGACCTTCGGGTTGTGAATTTTCTCTCTATTTATTTTAAAGTAGAAAATGATCAGGGTCTTACTGCGGAAGATAAAAGGACTTTTACTGATTTCCAAAACTGGCTGGACGAAAAGGGATTGGAGGACAAACCGTTTTTTGATAATTCACCACTTCAGCCTGATCAGAAAATTATTAAAACTGATGTTATTAAAGATATGAGTGATTTTCTGAAGGCCATTGGTATAGCTTCTGAATATGCTGATATTTTTAACAGTCACGATGATGCTGTTTTCGGAGAAAAATTCTTTGTCTACACTACATTCAGTGAGTCCCAGGCTGATATTAATCCCCTGACGAGAGACGGCTTTAAGATGATAATTGATGATCTCTACCACCTTCTATCCGGTGGAAAGTTATCTATGATGAGGATGGATGCCATAAAGTATCTGTGGAAGGAGAAGGGAAAGAAAAACTTTGACATGGAGGAGGGCAATAAGTTTATTGATTTTATGAGAAAACTCATGGCTCTTACATCTCCTGGAGTGCTTCCCCTGGATGAGATTAACTCTCCCGATCCTGTTGTTTATGAAATGAGCAGGGGCGGAGTATTCGCTTACTTGTTCGGGCCTGTTAATTCTACTGTTACAGCCTTTAATGAGGGTTCGCTGCAGCCTTTAATAAATTATTATGAACTGTATAAAAAGAAAGTTCCGGATAATTTTGTTCCATTTGTTATGCTCTCTACCCATGATGGAAGATCCGTTCAGGGTCTTGGTGTCCACAGAACGGATGGACATGTCAGCATTGAACAGTTCTATCATTTAAAGGATACAGTTGAAAAACAAGAGGGCAGGGCAAAGTATCGATCTGTTCCTGTAGGGGAAATATCTGCAGATACATTTGATAAAGTTATCGAAGAAGCTAAGCTTACTAAGTACAAAGATGAATTGATGGAGATATTTAGACCTGATTCAGTAGCTGCTGGTAATACCTATATTCTAAATGAAGACATGTTGACCAGGGATAATCTAATAAACAAAATATCTGAAAAATCAGGTCTTAATCCTAAAATCTTAGTCCATGTACCTGCCATTGATTATTTCATGGACTGGATTATAGAGGGCAAGACTATCTATGAACTTTGTGCTACAACCAGAAGTGCTATGAATTTCAAGGATCTATCCGGTTCGACAATTGATCCGGTTTTGGAAGCTTCGAGATTAGCACTGGCCCAGGGATTTGTCCTTACAATTGGACAATCTGTTCCTGCGATCTATTTCAATGACCTTCTGGGGATAAAGAATGACCTCCATGGATTTGAAATATCCGGAAAGCCGAGAGACCTGAACAGGCATAAGAGTTATTTACCTGATATGGATTTAGCAGATTCCGCTGATCCTTTTTATAAGGTATATTTTTTGCTGATAAACAGAGTGCTGGAGCTTCGCAGCAGTGATAACGCTTTTTATCCGGGAAGTGATGATTTTGAATTTCTTGCACTTACAGATACCTTGTTTCTAAACCATCCATTTAATGACGGGGATCATTCACTGATACTTGGAAATATTTCTGAAAAACCGGTTACTTACAATTTGTCCCTGAAGACACTTGCAGGGATGGATAAGAACTGGCTTGATTTGAAAAAAGATAATTCTTTTGCAGATGGAATTACAGGAGCAAAATTTCTGATGGATGAACAGGGATTCCTTAATTTGGAATTGCCGCCTTATGGGATGCTGTGGTTGAAATAGCACTATTGCCATATTAATTGTAAGAATCACACATTGTCAGCAGCATATTCCTGGTTTAAAATTAAAACAATACTTTGAAAAAGGAGACTAGGCAACATGAAAAAAATTATTCCCATTTTACTAACTTTAATTTTTCTTTCACTACCACTGTTTGCTGCCGGACAGGTTGAGGAAGAAGGTCCAATTACTATTACATTCTGGACCCACGAAGATCCAAACAGGACGGCTTTGGAGGAGAGATATATAAAGGAGTTTGAAGCTGCTAATCCGGATGTAACTATTGAAAGAGTAACAAATTCCAGTAAGAAGATGCCGGAACTTCTTTTGACAGCATTCGCAGCAAACGAAGGCCCCCATATTTTTAATACCCAGATTGAAGATGGATATGCATATATTGCCAATGGCAGAGTTGCCCCTGTTAGTCTGAAGGCTGCGGATTATGCTTCTACATCTGCTCTTAAAGCTGCCTATGTTGATGGCGTTCTTGATGCTGTAACAGATGGCGGAGATGTATATGGTCTTCCTCTGGAACTTACAAACTGGGCTCCCTATGTCAACAAAAGAGTTTTTCGGGATGCAGGACTTGATCCTGAAAAAGATTATCCCAAAACATGGGAAGATATTGTAGCTGTATCTGAGAAAATGGTTCTTAGAGAAGGTGATATCATTACACGTAGAGGTTTTGATTTCCGATTTCCATACTATTTAGTTTCCATGGTTCCAATGGTTGAACAGCTTGGTGGAAAACTTGTAAGTGACGATGGTAAAACAGCAATTATAAACGATGAAGCATGGCTTACCTTTTTAGAGTTTATGGCTGACTGGGGACCTAATGGAAAGAATCTTGGATCTCCAACATATAAGAATGGCCGGAAGCTGTTCAATATGGATAATAATGATATGGGAATGTGTCTAAGCGGACTTTATCAGATTGGACGTATTCGCGCAGATAATCAGGAGTTTTATGACAGTGGCGACTGGATGGTCATTCCTTTTCCTCAGTTTGAAAATGCTGTAAACGATGTTGCTTCAGCATATTATGGTCACTACTATATGGTTAACAATCAGAAATCATCCAGAGAACAGGAAGTTGCATGGGAGTTTATTTCTTATATGCTTTCCCATTCTGAAGAATACCTGGCAGAAGTAGGACTAATCCAGCCAACCAAGGCACTGATGAGTTCCGAAACTTTTAAAAATATTCCTTATGGAGATGTTTTTGCGGATGATTTGGCCAAGGGACATATGGTCTATTATGCAGAGAACAGTGCAAAAATACAGGAGCTAATGAAAGAAGCTGTGGAAGGTGTACTTCTTAGCGGTATTGCTCCGGAAAAGGCTCTTGCTTCATTAAAAGTTAAAGCCCAGGAAGTTCTGGATCAACAGTAGTTTTAAATTAGTTATTCATATTAGGCGGTGGTTGTTTTTAGTTAAATGCCACCGCCTGTTTTAATCTCTGCAAGGAAACAGATATGAAAAAAAAATATTCAGGTATAGAAAAAAAACTTTCCCGGTGGGGCTGGTATTTTGTAACACCCTCTTTGCTTTTTTTTATGCTTTTCAGTTTTTACCCAATTATAAATGCAGCCTATATCAGTCTGTTCAGGAAAAAAATATTATCTCTTAAGGCTCCGGATTTTTTGGGTCTTGGGAATTATAAGTACCTTTTAAATTCACCTGATTTCTGGAATTCCATGAGAGCAACATTTGTTTTTACACTTGGTACATTTATCCCTCTGGTTATTGTCAGCCTTCTTTTAGCTGTTTTAATAATGGGAAGAAGTAAGGGAAAGAAATTTTTACAGCTTGCTTATTATTCTCCTGCAGTTCTGTCTTCTGTAGTTGCAGCTGTTATCTGGATGATGATATTTGATCCCAGAGGAATAGCTAATCAGTGGTTTAATTTTCTTGTCAACACACCAGGAGTCGATCATCTATGGTTGTCAAAGTCATTTATGGTTCAGTTTTCTACTATGCTTGTATATTTTTGGAAGTATATTGGATATTTTGTAGTAATATTTATAGCAGGACTGGCGTCAATTCCTCATAGCCTGTATGAAGCTGCAAAGATTGACGGGGCAGTCCCCGGACAAATATTCTGGCTTATTACACTTCCCCTTCTAAAACCGACTGTACTGCTTGTTT
>CBDVAD010000296.1:0-4941 GCA_965371875.1 uncultured bacterium | reverse complement strand
AAAGACAAAAACAGCGGAAAAATAGTTTTTAAAGATAAGGTAACAATGTATCCTGTCCCTTCAGAAAAATATCTTTCTATCCACAAAGAGGCAGGCTTTGAACTACTTGGGCATTTTGCAGATTATGGGAAATCAACCTTAAATAGTAGCAATTTTTCTGCGGATATTTATGTCTTTAAACTAAGAAAGTAGTGATCTATCGCCTTCTCCCTCAATTTTGGAGAATCCTTCAGGAATATCTTTAAATTTGTATCTGGATATTTTTACTGTCTCGATAATACACTGAGGCTCCTTTTTCCAGTTAATAATGACAGAGATACAGATTTTGTCAGTAAACTCCTATACTTATATTACTTAATATGAACATTTCTCTTGCATGTTGATCAGTGATTATTTAATATTAATATCAGAAATTGAATACCTCATCAGGCTTAATACTATGGGTATTAGCAATTCTCAACTGGAGACCGATATGATAGAATATACATCTTCCACTGATTTTGCCCCTGCAGAACGTGCATCTAAAGATCGGATTGATAAGGAAGCCAATCTGTTAATTGAACTGCCTCTGCTTGTTCAGCTTCTCGATTCGATTCCGGACATTGTTCTGATACTTAATATGCAAAGGCAAATAGTTTTTTCCAATCAGGCATTTACTGAAGTCTTTGATATTAAAGACAGGAAGGAAATATATGGCCTCCGCCCGGGAGAAGCCCTCAACTGTATTCATGCAGATGAGTCTCCAGGTGGGTGTGGGACCACTTCCTTTTGTAAAACCTGTGGTGCTGTGAATGCCATACTTTCAGCGCTGCGTGGTAACAAAAAAGTTGAGGAATGCAGAATTACTCAAAAAGATACAGGGAATGCTTTTGATCTTCGTGTTTCGTCCACACCTTTAAATATTGGCAGCGATTCCTTTATCTTTTTTGTTGTAACAGATATCAGTAATGAGAAAAGGAGAAGTGTACTTGAACGAACTTTCTTTCATGATGTTCTAAATACTCTGAGTGTTGTTGAGAGTTTTACAAACCTTTTACCTGTTACCCCCATCAGTGAACAGAAGAATCTGCTTGAAATGCTTACTGCCAGTGTCCTTCGTCTTCAGGAGGAGATCAATTCTCAAAGAGGATTAATTGATGCTGAAAATGGAGATCTTTCTGTTGATCCTGGCTCTCTTAACTCTCTGTCATTTTTGGAGGAAATGCTGGAGTTTTATAATAGTGATCTATTTTCGCATACAACTCAAATTGTTCTCGATGATACATCATTTGATATCATGTTTGTTAGTGATAAAACATTGCTTTCCAGGGTGTTCAGTAATATGCTCAAGAACGCTGTTGAAGCATCAGGACCCTCTGATAAAGTCAAAACCGGTTGCAGATTAGACAGTGAGAGGTATATCTGCTTCTGGGTGCAGAATTCTCAGTTTATTCCGAAGGATGTCCAACTTCAGATCTTTAACCGCTCTTTTTCCACGAAAGGCAAAGGGCGGGGGATTGGAACCTATAGTATGAAATTACTGTCAGATAGGTATCTGCAGGGAAAAGTTAATTTTACAACTACCCCTGAACAGGGCACTGTTTTTTCACTAACTTTGCCTGTGACACTGGAATAAATGTTCTGAGTGTAATTCCTGTATTATATTAAGAGATTAAATTAAGGTATTTTCATAAGCAGTAGAATAATAGCAAAGGAAAAACATGATGCTTGATAAGAGAATAGAGAACCTGAATGTCTTCACTGAAGAAAAGATAATTACTCCGGCAGAGTTAAAAAGAAAATATCCTTTAACAGAAAAAGCAGTTTTAACAGTAATGGAAGGCCAAAAAACTATTCGTGATATTTTATCGGGTAAAGATAAAAGAATATTTGTAGTTGTTGGACCATGCAGTATCCATGACTCTGATGGTGCTCTTGAATATGCTCATAAACTTAAAAAGCTTTCAAAAGATGTTGATAAAAAAATCTTTCTGGTCATGCGGACCTATTTTGAAAAACCAAGGACAACTACAGGCTGGCAGGGGTTAATAAATGATCCCTATCTTGATAATAGCTATAAAATTGAAGATGGTTTAAATATAGCAAGAAAGCTGCTTTTAAATATAGCAGAAATCGGATTGCCTGCTGCAGGGGAAGCTTTGGATCTGATTACTCCCCAGTATCTTCAGGATCTGATTTCATGGACTGCAATAGGAGCCCGTACTACTGAATCCCAGACGCACAGAAAAATGGCAAGTGGCTTTTCCTGCGCTGTTGGTTTTAAAAATGGAACAAATGGAAATATAGATATAGCTATTAATGCGATAAAATCAGCCCTGCATCCAAATAACTTCATAAGCATAAATCCTGATGGTTTTTCAGCAATTGTTAGAACAAAAGGTAATAAAAATACGCATATTGTTTTAAGAGGTGGAGGTGGAAAAACAAATTATGATTCAAAGAGCATAGCAAAGTGTGAGGATGCTTTAAAGAAAGCAAATTTACCTGTCAGGATAATGGTTGACTGCAGTCATGAAAACTCAAAAAAAGATCATGAAAAACAGAAAAAAGTTATTCAGAATGTAATAGGACAGATACATAAGGGCAATAAGTCCATTATTGGATTGATGATTGAGAGTTATCTAAAAAGCGGTAATCAGGAAAACCTGAAAAATACAAAAAACCTGGAATATGGTATTTCCATTACCGACAGTTGTTTATCTTTTTATGAAACTGAAGAAGCAATCAGCGAGATTTACCAATACTTAGTCTAAAGGTATTATAAGGTGTTTTGCGAAATCCTAAATAATAGGATCCCGGCGCTGCTGCTTTCTTTTACTACGAACTTTTTTAGACTGAATCCGACGTTCGTTTGAGGCCTTAGTCGGTTTTGTTGGGCGTCTCTTTTTTCGATGTCTAAGAGCTGAAACAATGAGTTTAGCAGCAAGTTCTTCAGCCTTTTCTCTGTTTTGAACCTGACTGCGTGTACTTGAGGAGTGAATAATAAGCTCACCTTCCGAATTTATACGGTTGGCAAGATGGAGAAATACTCTTTGCTTTTCCTGTTCCGTAAGAGGCAGAGCCTTTACAGGCAGTCGCAGAACAACCTTGGTGTCAGATGTATTTACATGCTGCCCACCAGGTCCACCGGATCTGGCGAAACTTAAACTCCCATTTATTTGAATCCACTCTTTTAATTTTTCATTGTTCATTTTTAGTTTTTCATTATCTTCATTTCATTATCCTCAGTTCTAAATAATAATACTAATCTCCAGTTTTGTCTAAAATTAGCAAATAATTCATATTTATTTCAGGTTTGTCTTGTTTTTCCTGAATAATGTATTATACTAAACATACGTTAACAAAAAGAACATACGTTAAGGAAGGATGTCATATGAGTGGTCAGGAACGAAAAGAAAAGGAAAAGCTTGCGTTGAGAAAAAAGATTTTAGAAGCCGCGAAAGAGATGCTTTTTGAAAATGGCTTCGACAAACTTACTATGCGGGCAATTGCAGAAAAAATAGATTACTCGCCAACAACAATATATCTCTACTTTAAAAATAAGGCTGAACTTACAACAAGTCTTATGGAATATGCATTTGAACAATTAGTAGGTGCTCTTGGGTCGATTGATCGAACATTATTTGTAAACGATCCTATTGGGATGTTAAAGGAAGGGCTCTGCGTATACATAAGACACGGAGCGGTAAACCCTCATTTCTATCGAATGATGACTACATCGATATTAGAGCATTCCGGAGATTCAATAGCCCTCAAAGAGGGAACAATGAATGAGAAAGCATTCTCCGTTCTGGAGTTTGGAGTTAAGAATTGTATTGAAGCCGGGGTGATAGATGCAAAGGAATCCAAATCGGTAGCTGCAATGCTCTGGGCGGCAATACATGGACTGACAATGATCCTGATTGATATACCTCAATTCCCTTTGGGAGATAAGGATAAATTTATCGAGGCATATACAGATATGCTTGTAAATAAACTATAGGACAAGGAAGGAAAAAAATGAACAAAGCGATTAAAAAAATTACCGGTATTGTTCCGTTTGCGGTAATAATTACAATTAACTCAGTAGCTGCAGCAATGTTTAAATCCGGAAAAGAAGTAGATGATTTAAAAATATTATTAATTGTTGCAGGTGCAATAATTGTGCTTAACATAATTCTTGCAGGTGCAAAGAAAATGTTAACCTATTTTGCAATTGCAATATCTACGGTAACATTACTCGGTATTTTATCAGTAGTCGTGTATCCACAGCTTGGATTAGTGTTTCTTAATAATGCAATAGCCGCACTTTATGTTGCACTTTTTTCGGCAGCATTCTTCCCGCCGCTATTCGGAATAGATACGTTTACCTATGAGTATTCAAAGAAGGATTATCCGGAAGCTGTACATGCAATGCCTCAATTTAAATCCATAAACCTGCTTTTGAATTATATGTGGGCATTACTCTTTGTAATAGCATTTGTACTTACACTTGTAAGGTATACTGACGATTATGCTCTGCAGCAAATATTACAAAACATTATGCCTATAGCAATACAATTGCTTATTGGTCTTCCGTTAACAGTTAAATTACCAGGTATATTGATGTCAAAAGGTTCCTCTGCAAAGAATAATTTCCGAACTGTTAAAGAGATGTTTGATGTAATGCCGTTTGGTCTTAATACAAAGAAATCGGAGGGTGTGGATATTGTTATACAATTCAAACTAAATGGTGAAGAAGAGATAGAGGGATACCTTACAATTTCAAACAATGAATGTACCTATAATGATGGTCAACATGATAAACCATCAACAACAATTATTTCGGATAGTAAGTTATGGCTCAATATCTCTAATGGGGACGTTTCCGGAGATGAGGCATTAATAAAAAACCGTTATACAGTTGAAGGAGATGTCGGGATATTACTTAAGTTAAGTGATCTGTTTACTGCTTCCGAACCA
>CBDVAD010000295.1:0-5002 GCA_965371875.1 uncultured bacterium | reverse complement strand
ATCAATCCTTACATATAAAAAATATTTTTGATTGCAATAGCAATAAAATCATAAGTAAAGTGAAAGGAAAAGAACTGCCGGTCATTGTATATGAGCCGGAAATTAACTGGCAAAAGGAAAGCTGATTGTAATAGTACTGTCATGACCTGTAGTAATACTAAGACTTCCTTTCAGTTGTTTAGTCAATGATTCAATGAGTATCATTCCCAGAGAATCTGAATCCTTAAAAGTAAAATCCTCAGGAAGACCTATTCCATTGTCAGAATAGATTATTACATAGCCTGATCCTTCTTTACTGCTTTTCACAATTATTTTTCCTTTTCTATTATCCGGGAAAGCATATTTCAGTGAATTTATTGCAAGTTCCGAGAGTATCAAACCAATTGCAATTGTATCTTTTGCAGTCATGAAAATATCTTCCATTTCCAGATTCAGTTCTGCATTTTCGGTAGACACTGACAGGTTCTGCAATATATTATCCATGAGAACATTCAGATATGATTTGAGGCTTATATTTTCAATATCACTACTCTGATACAGATAAGTATGAACAAGACTTATAGTATCAATCTTCTGTTGAATAGCATCAAAAAACTCATCATTACTCTGATCCGGGTAATTATTCCTGTATAAGGCCACAAAACCTGAAACAAGAGCCAGAGAATTTTTTACACGATGGTGAATCTCTCTTAGAAGAAGTTCTTTCTCATCCAGAGAGCGCTTTAATTCCTCATTGGCCTGGATCTGTATAATTTTAGATTTTGTCAGCAACCCGCTGAAGATGGAAATAATAACAAGAAATATTATATAGATCGGTGCTATATCCAGAAAATGTGTTTTCAACATCTTTGAAAACAGCTTCTCAGGTAAAAAAACTACAAGTTTCCAAAAATAATCTTCCGATGCAATATAAAACTCGCTTCTGCCGTATGCCTCTCCACTACCTGTAGAGCTGACCATATCCTTATATAGAGGGTACATAGATTCATAAATAAATATACCTTCATCTGTAATAGAGCTTCCTGCCGATGATTCCATGATTTCATCCCAGGCCTGAGGATATCTTATGCTGAAAGTTCTCTCTTTTCTCTCTTTGTACATAAAACCCCAATTATCATCGGGATTTTCAGAATAAAGCCAGTAGCTGTCAGAATTCAGGAGCATAACCTCCCCGACAGGAAAACTGTATCGACTGGATATTGAGTTAATTATTTGCTGTCCCAGGTAATTGACAAGAAGAGTTCCCTTCTTCTCTCCCTCATCATTAAAAACCGGAATACCAACCCTGATCATGGGCTTAAGAGGAAGCTCAATTTCCCCATTCTCAATATTCAAATCAAAGGGAGAGAAAAACACCTCACCCTTCTCCAGTACGTATGTATCCTGAAAATAATACCTCTGTCCCTTGTTCTGTAAATCTGAATCAGGAACCACCAGCGGGTTACCGGAATTATAATTTACCCTTATCAGTTCCATTCCAGCGCTTCCCAGGAATCTGATCTGATCGTAGATCTTACGTCCGGACATTGTAAGAAGGAAAACCTGCTGCACATTCTTCTTTGCTCTCTCAGGTGCTGTATTCATCAATAACATCCGGAATTGCTTTATATTCTCAAGTATGTAAAGGTCGGAGATAATCTCATCCAGAGCACTTACTATTTCCTCTTTTTTTAGAACCAGCTGATCACGAGCTGCTTCTATCGTATTATTCTTATCAGCCTGGTACTTATAATAGATAAGTATTCCTGAGAACAGAGAAATTACAAAAATAGAACTGATAAAAACCAGTAAAAAGTATCTTATCCACAAGAAATGGATGTTTCTCTGAAAAGCATCCTCTTTTTTCATCTCCATACCATCCAGTTAACTCTATAAAGCAATGATAATCAATACTAATTTCTTTTTCAATTTTTTTGCTAAATTCCTAAATTTATTTAATACATTATTGAATGGCTGATTTTGTTATAAGAGAAACTACATTTAATGAAAGTGGGAAGTTAAAAACTATTCCAGGATTCTATCAAAAATTTTATCTATCTTAATCCTGCCGGAGGCTACATCATCTGAAATTTCTTTTACTTTAATAGATATATCTTTACTGACATTTCTGATGGGGAATTGCGTATACCTTGCCTTTCCTTCTCCGTACTCCAGCTTCAAAACCCCTTCTGTATTTCCATTTATAATATTGTTAACAATACTATTCATGGCAGATCTGAAACTAAAAAGGTCTGAAGTCAGATATCGATCAGGAACATGCATCGATTTATCTGTATAGGTAGTTGTAATATATACAGGTCTGTCAGTTTCTCTTATAACCCTGTTTAGACCAAAATTCCCCAGATTAACAGCACTTATAATAACATCTACACCTTCTGATATCATCCATTCAGCTGACAATCCTGCTTTAGCGGGATCATTAAAATCACCAACAAAAGAATAAATTAGTTCAACATCAGGATAGTACATATTAAGAGCCTGTTTAACCGCATTTAGCTGTCCAATAGCAAATGGAAGCTCCAGACCTCCAAGAAATCCAATTTTTCCCCTATTTGTCTGCATTCCGCCAAGGGCCCCCAGAACAAAGAAACCTGCAGGATAATTCCTGTCAATATACCAGATATTACCAGGAGTTTCTTCCTGATCATCATCAATCTCCATTATAAATGTTACTTTTGTATATTTCTTTGCACTTTTTAAAAGAACCTCATTAAACTGTGCTCCGTGGGCCCAGATAATACTATACCCTGAGTCAATATAGTTCTTAATTACTTTCTCTGCATCAGAGACAGAAACCTTCTCTGTATAGGATGCTTTAAGACCTTCCTTATTTGCGGCCTCCTGGAGAGCAATATATCCGATAGTATTATAATCCGCATCCCGTATAGATCCTGGAAATAAAGCAGCTATTTTAAATTCCTGATCACCATTATCTGATTTTCTGCCGCTGCAGGATGTATATAAAGCAAACCAAAAGATCAATATCAATAAGATTATTTTTTTGTGCCGTTTCATTTTATCATACTCCCGTATTATAAAATCAGATCACATGCCTCAGGAGGCATCCAGTGTGCATCCTTTCCATCCCATTTAACATTACAGCCGAGGGGATTTGTAACATCAACTGTGATTGATTTCCCGGAGGTAATCTCTTCCAATACTATATCAAGGTTATTTACAGTCATTTTAGATGTGTCCTTTGGACTATCAACAGCTCTGCCGGTATAGACCAGTTTTCTATCCTTATTAAACACATAAAAATGAGGAGTCCGGAGTGCACCATAAGCCAGAGCAGTTTCCTGACTTTCGTCATACATATATATCCATGGGAAATTATGCTCCTTCATTCTTGAAACCATATGAGGGAAATCATCATCAGCGTAAGTATTTTTACTGTTTGAATTTATTCCGGCAAACCTGACACCTTTATCCCTGTATTTTTCCGTTGTCCGGCGTGTAACCTCATCAGAGCCGATTACATAGGGGCAGTGATTACATGTAAAAAAGAGAACAAGAATATCAGTATCACTGAAGTCTTTCAGGCTATAATTATTTCCATCTGTTGCGGGTAGAGAAAAATCTATTGCTTTGGATCCTATAGTCATTGTAAAACTCATATTACCTCCGGAAAATTCTTATAAAATTAGTGTAATAGTAAAATAAGTATAAGTAAACAAGTAATTCCAATTGCAATAAAATTGACTTATCTACATCGACCATAACCATAATATTATGATAGGATCGAAAAATGTTTGATCAGAGTGACAAAATATATCAGGTCTCGGACCTTACCTCTCTTATAAAGGAGATTCTTGAATCTTCATTTATAACATTGACAGTTGAGGGAGAACTCTCCAACTTCAGGCCATCAAGTACAGGACATTGGTATTTTACCCTGAAAGATGAAAATGCGATGATACAGGGGGTTATGTTTAAAGGAAGAACCATGGGAGTGAACTTCCAGCCCTCCGATGGACAGATGGTAAAGATACGTGGAACCATCTCTGTTTATGCAAAAAGAGGGACCTATCAGATAATCTGCAGTTCTATGGAAAAATCCGGTGAGGGTGATATTCTTGCAATGCTGGAAAGAAGAAAGCAGAAACTTGCAGCTATGGGATTCTTTGACCAGAATAAAAAAAAGGCCCTCCCTCTTTTCCCAGGGAAAGTTGCTGTTGTAACATCCCCGACAGGAGCTGCTCTCAGAGATATTATTCAGGTTCTGGGACGCAGAAATTCAGGGGTAGATATTGTGGTTATACCTGCGCCAGTACAGGGGGAAAGTGCAGGAGATGAAATTGCTGCCCAGATTAGAAGAGTTAACAAATATAAACTTGGAGATGTAATTATTACCGGCCGGGGAGGAGGATCTCTTGAAGACCTTCTTCCTTTCTCTGAAGAATCTGTTGTACAGGCCATATCAGAATCTGAAATACCTGTAATTTCTGCAGTTGGACACGAAATTGATATTTCGCTCTCTGATCTTGCTGCTGACTATAGAGCCCCAACACCATCTGCAGCTGCAGAGGTAGTATCATCCAGTAGAGATAAACTTAGCGAAAGAGTAAAGATCCTCAGGCAGAGTATCTCAGAAAAGCTGATAGAAAAAAAGGAAAGAGTAAAAATTCTATTAAATCAGTTCACTCCTGATAATCTGGAACGAAATTTCAGACAGATAATACAACCCCTGCTTCTTAGTCTGGATGATACAAAAGAGGACTCCATATCAATCCTCAGGGAAATTATCCTTAAGAAAAAACACAAAATCGAGCTTCTAAAAAATGACCTTAAAAGTGCATCACCTATGGCCATACTCCAGAGAGGATTTGCTGTAATCACAGATAAAAAAACTGATAAACTTATAAAATCTGCAAAAAAACTTAAGCCGGGACAGATGATAAACATCCGCTTTACAAAAAATAGTGCTTCCGCAGAAATTAAGGAGACTTTAAAATGAAAAGTTTTGAAGAAAGACTTACAAACCTTGAAGAATTGAATGAAA
>CBDVAD010000294.1:0-5004 GCA_965371875.1 uncultured bacterium | reverse complement strand
GTAGCAAGTTTCTTAGCATCGATATTCGATGTAAGCATAATCTAATTTGGTGAATCATGATCCAATTCTTTCAGGAAATCCCCGAAAGTAGCTGTTGATTCACCATCCTCATCATGTATGTACTTGGAAAGTTCTTTTCTCTGTATACTCTTCTCATAATCCTTAATTGAAAGTGATAATCGCTGAGTTTTTGGATTAATCTCTGTAATAAGAGCCTTAACTTTCTGACCAGTTTTAAATCGGGATAAATAATCCTCATCCCTGCTGTCGTCAGCACCAGGTTCTACAAGATTGTATTTACTTACAAGACCTTCAATTCCGCCGATTACTTTAACAAATACACCAAAATCAGTAATATTTGTTATTTCACCATCAATAGGACTATTTTTAGGAAAGTTTTTCCGTAGATAAGACCATGGATCATCAGTAAGTTGTTTTACACCAAGTCTGATTCGATGAGCAGTCTTGTCAACATCAATAATAGCAACTTCTATTTCTTCACCTGTCTTAAGCATAGATCCTGGATTCTTAACACGTCTGGTCCAGGAAAGGTCGTCAGCATGTAGAAATCCATCAATACCTTCTGAAAGTTCAATAAAAGCACCTGCATTAGTAATTTTTACTATTTTGGCTTTTAATCTAAGGCCAACTGGAAATGTATCTTCAATACTGTCCCAGGGATTCTGTAGAACCTGCTTAAGACCCAAAGATACCCTGCCACTTCCAAGGTCATATCCAAGAATTTTTGTTTCAACTTCATCACCGATGGAAAGAACTTCTTTCGGATGTTTAACTCTCTTTACCCATGAAAGTTCAGAGATATGAACAAGTCCTTCTATACCTTCTTCAATTTCTATAAAAGCACCAAAATCTACTAATTTTGTAACTTTTCCTTTTACAATATCATCAACTGCATATTTATTTTCGAATACAGTCCATGGATCAGGAGTGAAATGTTTTAAGGAAAGATTTATTTTTTGTTTTTCCGGATCAAGTTTAATAACTTTAAGTTCAATTTTCTGATCTTTCTTCACATAATCCTTAGGTCGGGTTACATGCCCCCAGCTCATATCATTAATGTGGAGAAGTCCATCAAAACCGCCAAGGTCAATAAAAGCTCCAAAAGAAGTAAAACTCTTCACTTCTCCTGTAATTACAGATCCTTCTTCAGTTTCACTAAAGAATTTTTCTTTCTTTGCAGAAATCTCATTTTCCAAAAAGTTTCTGCGTGAAACAACTATTTTAACCTTATTATCACTATAAAGTCTGTCTATCAGAAATTTTGCTTCAAGACCAATATATTCTTCAGGGTTTTCAACTCTTTTAACATCAGTTTTAGACAGTGGACAAAAACCAATAACACCATGACCCAGGTCAATTTCAAACCCGCCTTTGTTAGAGCTAATAAATTTACCCGTTACAGGTGCCTTATCCTGAAGAGCTATTTTTAGATCTTTCCAGAAAACCTTAACGTCAGCTTTGCCTTTAGAGACAATTACCTGCCCGCCTTTTCCTTCTTTGGAAACCAGTACTACACTGACTATATCTCCAATTTTTGGTTCTGTTTTAAATTCATCTATTGGTATTTTGCCTTCAGATTTATACCCAACGTCAACAAAAACGCTTTCGGTGCTGATTTCAATTACCGTACCTTCTATGAGTTGTCCTTCTTCCAGATCATTGAAAGAATTCAGGTACTCTTCCTGTAGGGAAGTTTGTGATTCTGCGGTAATATCCGGTTCGCTCTCTGCCATAACTATGCTATTTCTCCTGAAATTTATACTTACATATTGCTTAATTTCTGTAACACTTTGTCACAAACTTCATCTATGGTCAAGTCCGATGTGTCTAAATAAAGAGCGTCATGGGAAATTTTTAAACTTCCCTCAGGTTTTGATTTATCTATTTGATCTCTGGTAAGAATTGCTTCTTCAATCTCTTTGAGAGATAAATCACTAACTCCCTGATTATGTCTTCTGGCAGCTCTTTTTTCAACGGAAGCGTCCAGATAAATTTTGAGATCAGCATTAGGGAAAACAACGGTAGAAATGTCCCGACCTTCAACAATTATATCCATAGATTCAGTTGTTTTTCTGATAGCAGTATTAACCAACCTTCGGATGCTGACTATTGAAGAAACCTGGGCAACAAGACTATCCACTAAATCTGAATGGAGTTTATCCTCTATATCAACATTATTAACATGCAGTTTCTCATTTATTAATGAAAATTTAATTCTATTTGCAATATCCAATATCAAATCAGTATCAGTAATTGAAAGTTTATTTTTTATAACATCAAGGGTTATTGCTCTGTAAAAGTTGCCGGAATTTACATAAAACAATGATGCTTTTTCAGCAATTTTTTTAGCAATAGTACTTTTACCAACACCTGCAGGACCATCAATTGCTACAATCATTCTCAGATTTTCTCCTTTTTCTTTTTTTTAAGAAACCAGACTACTTCTTTTTCAGTTAAATAACGATAGCTGCCGGATGGGATATTATCCAGTTGGACCGTACCAATTCTTACTCTATGAAGCTTTCTTATTTTTAAATTCCTGGATTGAAAAAAACGACGAATCTCTCTGTTTTTACCTTCTAATAGTATTAATCGAACTTTGAATTTAGTTTTATACTTATAGGAGTGTAATTTATACTTTTCTCCTTCGATAGTTACTCCCTTCATAAAATCAAGAAGTATCTGTTCATCAATTGCCTGTTTTGTTTCTACTACATATTCCTTTTCAATACCTGATGATGGATGAGCAACTATTTTAGTAAAATTACCATCGTTAGTGAAAAAAATCAGTCCGGTAGATAAATAATCCAGTCTGCCAACATTATACAGACGTTCAGGAAAATCATTCTTAATTAAATCAATTGCCAAAGACCTCCCCTGAGGATCGCTATTGCTGCAGAGATATAGAGGAGGCTTATTAAGAGCAAGATATAGTTTTTTAGTTACAGGACGTATCACTTGTCCCTTATAAGTAATAGTATCATCCTGTTTTACCCTAAAACCCATTTCGGTTACTATAGTGCCGTTTACTTTGACATATCCTTCAGAAATTAAAAATTCGCATTTTCTTCTTGAAGCTATTCCGCTATGGGCCATATAAACCTGAAGTCTTAAAGTATTTTTATTGTCATTATCCATTTAATTCAAACCTGTCCTGTTCAACTTCATCCAGTTTTGGAAGATCAGCGATACTTGATAATCTGAAAGCTTTTAGAAATTCTTTTGTAGTTCCGTATTGGACGGGTTTACCCGGAACGTCTTTTTTACCTACATCCCGTATGAAATTTTTACTGATTAAAAGTTTCATCATACTATCAGGGGACACACCTCTGATATTCTCAATCTCACCTCTGGTTACAGGTTGTGAATATGCGATGATAGATAGAGTTTCCAGAGCTGCTTTTGAAAGTTTGTTTTCATTTTTTCTACCATAAGTATCTTTTAGATAATCCCATAGTTCAATTTTTGGAATAAGCTGCAACCCTTCTCCAATATCTGAGATCTCCAGACCTCTGTTTTCCAAAGAGTAAATCTCTTTTAACTGCACAAGAGATTCCTCTACGACAATTGTTGAAAAATGCGTAACTTTAGCCAGATATTTTATATCTACAGGATCATTCTCAAGAAACAGTACTGCTTCGATTAATGCTACTTCTCTTTCCAGTTTCATTCTCCTTCTTCGCCTCTGCTTTTAATTTTTATATCACCAAAAAGCTTATTTTGTAAAATAATTATACGCTTAGCCTTAACTGATTCAAGAAGTGCAAGAAACGCGCAAATTATATCCATTGTTGAATCTGCTTTTACAATCAGATCTGTAAAAAAAAACTCACCACGGGTTTCTAAAAGTTCATTTATCAAACTTATTTTTTCATTAACAGAGACCTCTTCGTACAAATCAATAATTCTTTCAGTTGAAAGAGAAGAAATTATTGTTGTAAAAGTACTAAGAAGATCCCAAACGTCAATTTTTTCCCATAATTCATCGTTTTCAGGAAAAGGGAGAATGGCCTGTTTCTTATTTCTTTCAATATGCCATTCAGATTCCTCTTCTTTGACTGCCATAAGTTCAGAAAATTTCTTATATTTCTGATATTCTATCAACCTGTCAACCAGTTCCTGTCTGGGATCTTCCAGCTCATCATCAAAGCTGACTTCAATAGGAAGAAGCATTCTTGATTTAATCAGTAATAAAGTAGCAGCCATGAGAAAAAAATCAGTGAGATCATCCAGATTTACTTTTGTAGCAAGATCAAGAAAAGATAGATATTGCTCTGTAATCTGGGCAATGGGTATATCGTAAATATTAACCTCTGATTTACGGATTAAAAATAAAAGTAAATCAAGAGGACCCTCAAAGTCCGCAAGAACAAATTTATTTTTATCCTCCGTCGCCTTAAATGCTTCCATTATGCGAATATACCTTTATTACGATCTTTAAATCAAGTAAATTAGAACAGTCCGGTAGTTACGGAATTTATTTCATTTTTGACTGCAGAAGGCTCCGGCTTCTTTTTTTCCTGTTCTTTCTCTTCATTATCTACTGGAAAAAGTAAAGCTCTTACCTGTTTTTCTATTTTAGCACTTATATCAGGATTATTTTCTAAAAAGAGTTTTGCGTTTTCTCTTCCCTGCCCTATTCTTTCCTCTCCATACGAGTACCAGCTTCCGCTTTTCGAAATAATATCAAACTGCAGGGCACCATCAAGAAGACTTGCAAGAGCACTAACACCCTTCCCGAAAATAATTTCCAGTTCTACCTTCCTGAAAGGCGGTGCTACCTTATTTTTAACAACCTTAACTCTTACTTTATTTCCTATAGCGTCATCCGTACCTTTTGACATTGTTTCTATTCTTCGAACCTCTAAGCGCATGGAGGTGTAGAATTTAAGAGCCTTTCCCCCTGTTGTAGTTTCAGGGTTTCCAAACATAACACCAATTTTCATACGTATCTGATTGATAAAAATCAGGCATGTTCATGAT
>CBDVAD010000293.1:0-5031 GCA_965371875.1 uncultured bacterium | reverse complement strand
ACTGCGCCACACCCCGATGTAATTTTAAATTATAAATTTTGAGTTTTAAATTAATTTAATATTTAACATTCAAAACTCAAAACTTATTCGGTACTACAAAGATAAATATCTTTCCTCAAAAAACTAAGAACGAATTCCTTTTAATAATTCGTATTTTGATCGGGAAGTCCGAAAGTAAAAGCGAAAAGAACAAATACATTGGATCAATGCTTTAATAACTGATTTGCATTCATATTAGATAATTGTTATATTTGACAATTAATTAAGACAAAATGAATTATCTGGCATTTGAAAAATCACTAAGGGAGTTCCCGGTCTTCTCAATTAAGGACATCAAAAAGAGATATCCTGATTTTGACAATCGTCGTTTGGTTGAATGGCAGCAGAAAAGCTATATCCAAAAAATACGGAGAGAATATTATTGCTTCCAGGAAAGGAAGAAAGATGAGCGTTTTTTGTTTTTTGCTGCTAATAAAATATATTCTCCTTCCTATGTTTCGATGGAAAGTGCATTAGCTTACTACAATCTTATTCCAGAAGGGGTATTTCTGACAATATCCATATCAACAAGAAACACAGCCAGTTATAATACTCATGTTGGAGATTTCTCGTATAATCATGTAAAACCTCTGTTGTTTTTCGGTTACAGACTTTTACAAAATGATAGTGTGGCGATTAAAATAGCTGAACCGGAAAAAGTGATCTTAGATTACTTATACCTGAAAAAATTAAATTCTGAAGAAGATATAGATGCTTTGCGGTTTAATAAAATCCAGATCAAAGAAATAGTTGACTTTCACAAACTGGACAAATACCAAAGAATCTTTAATTCAAAAGTTCTTGACAAAAGGATAAAACTTTTAAAGGAAATAATCAATGCTTAGTTTGCAGGAAATAAAACCTTATTACCCGGAGTATTTACAGAGCTATGACCGATTTATAATCCGGGAATATCTTCAATATAAAATACTGGAAATCATTTTTGAGACTCCTTACGAAAGCAAGTTGGCCTTTCTAGGTGGAACATGCCTGCGAATAGTGTACAATAGCAATCGTTTTTCTGAAGATCTGGATTTTGACAATTTTAATTTGTCAATGGATGATTTCAATGCAATTACAGAAATAGTTAAACAGGAACTTGAAAGGTTCGGCTATGAAGTTGAAATACGGAATGTTCACAAAGGGGCATATCATTGTTATATACGTTTTCCTGAACTGCTCTATAATGAAGGTTTAAGCAACCATAAAGAAGAAAAAATCCTGATACAGTTGGATACTGAATCACATGATTTTGACTATAAACCAGATCAGCCGGTTCTGAACAGATTTGATGTTTTTACTCAAATCAATGTTACTCCAGGTGATTTATTATTGGCTCAGAAATTTTTTGCGGTAATTAACAGGAAAAGAAATAAAGGCCGGGATTTCTTCGATATTGTTTTTCTACTCGGTCAGGGACAGGCACCCAATTATGATTATTTGAAGGCAAAGATCGGCATTGCAAATCCTGATGATCTACGGTCTCTGGTACTGGAAAAATGCAGAGAGCTTGATATGGAAGAAATGGCTGCGGACGTGAAACCGTTTTTATTTAATCCAAAGGATGATAAAAAGATTCTTCTTTTTCCAAAATATATGGAGCAGGTAAAATTGAGCTGATTATTTGATTTCAAATAAAATAGCCATCTTTACATTATAAGAATGGATCAACACCTAAACATTGAAGAGCAAGTAAAACTTTTTAAGTCAGTATTCAGGGGCAGAGAAGATGTATTTGCAATCCGCTGGGAAAAGGGTAGTAAAAGTGGATATATGCCAGCTTATCACTACGATCCATATATGTTTCGATTACATAAAAACAAAGGTGGTTCGTTTCAAGATTATACAGACAAGTCCCTTTTATCTTTGTCCGACGAACAAATAATAAAGCACCTCCGAGGAGAACATTTTATAGGAATTTACCCTTTGCTTAATAATAATACATCCTGGTTTATTGCTGCAGATTTTGATAAGGAAAACTGGCTGGATGAATGCAGGCTTTTAATAGAGTATTGTAAGAAATATAACATACCAGCCTATCTGGAAAGATCCCGATCCGGCAAAGGTGGTCATGTCTGGGTGTTTTTCGATCAACCGTATCCAGCATTCCGGAGCAGGAAGATATTTATTTCGATTCTGCAAGAATCTGGTATCTTTTCAATCTTTGACAAAGGCTCAAGTTTTGACAGGTTGTTTCCAAATCAAGATTACCTTTCTGGCAAAGGATTTGGCAACCTGATTGCGCTTCCAATGCATAAACAAACCTGGGAAAAAGGTAATGGCTGCTTTATTGATGTTGCAACAGCAAACCCTGTAAATGATCACTGGAAATTTATAGAAAAAATCAAGAAAGTTACAGCGCAAGAATTGGATTCAGTATATGAGAAACTAGGAGAAAGTAATTTACAGGAAGAAAAAGGTAAATCAAGTACTGATTCTGGAAACTTAACTATTACTCTAACCAACAAAATAAAAATCAGTCGAACAGGTATGCCAGTCGAGCTTATTAAGTTTCTTAGGGATGAACTAAACTTTTTCAACTCTGCATATTTTGTTAAAAAGCAAATGAGCAGGAATCTAAAAGATACAGAAAGGTATTTTAATTTTATTGAAGACACACAAAACGAAGTTGTTATTCCAAGAGGTATGGCAAGAGCTCTCCTTGCTTTTTGCGCTAAGCATTCTATAAAATATGAGTTTATTGACGACCGTCAAAAGCTGGACTTTGTAACATATAGCTGTAACCTAATGCTTAGAGATCACCAAAAGTCAGCCATAAAGGAGGCTCAACGAAAGGATTTTGGTGTTATTGTAGCCCCACCGGGATCCGGGAAAACAATTATCGGGTTAAAAATTATTGCAGAAAAGCAACAACCGGCTTTAATCGTTGTACACCGGAAGCAGATTGCCCAACAATGGTTTGAAAGAATTGAGGCATTTCTCGGTATACCTGGAAGGGAGATCGGAAGAATTGGCCAGGGGAAAACAAAGATAGGTAAGCACGTTACTATTGCAATGATCCAAACACTTGCTAAAAAACTGGAAAAATCAGACCTGGATGGATTAGATAAAGCTTTTGGAACAATCATTATTGATGAGTGTCATCATGTTCCGGCAAAAACCTATCGAGATACTATTGCAAAACTGAACACCTATTATCTATACGGTTTAACGGCTACACCTTTTCGTAAATACAACGATGGGAAACTGATATTTATAAATATCGGCAAGATTATATCAGAAGTAAAACCACAGGAGATTAAAAATTACAAAGTCCCAAAGGTTGTAATCAGGAATACGGGGTTGGATGTCCCCTTCAACTCAAGAACGGATCAATTTGAAGTTTTGTCGAAAATCCTGATACATGACTCAAGCCGTAATGGGCTCATATTAAAAGATGTTGTTAAAGAATTAGATCATGGTAAGAAAGTCATTATCATCACTGAACGTAAAGAACATATTGACAGTCTGTATCAATACTTAAAACAACAATATGAAACTCTTACACTAAGCGGTGAAGATAATGAGACCAGCAGAAATTTAAAGTGGAAAACCCTGAAAAGTGGTAATTACCAGGCGTTAATAACTACTGGACAGTTTTTTGGAGAAGGTTCAGATTTACAGAATGCCGAGAGCTTGTTCCTGGTATATCCTTTTTCCTTCAAGGGAAAACTGATGCAATACATTGGAAGAGTACAACGCTCTGAAATTTCGCCAACTATATTTGATTATCGTGACTATAAAATAGATTACCTGAATAAACTCTTTTTAAAACGAAACACGTATTACAGGCAATTTGAGAAACAAAAAACTCTCTTTGACGAACCGGATGATCAGGTTGACAACAAACAAGAATTATATGAGGTTAAAGAGCGTATCAAGATAGATTTTAACCAGTTAGAGTTCAAATATGGATCCATTGCTTTTTGCTATGTCATTGAAGAAACAGGCGAACAACTTGAATTCGAAATAGAAAATGATCATATCAGGCCGGAATTTGAGGTTTTAAAACCTTACTTCTCAAAACAGCTGGGTTTAAAGAAATTAGCAGTTGACATTTATGCTGAATTTGAAAACCACAGATTAATCTCTCAATTGGCCTCATCGGAAGATTTGGACAAGATCAATTCCGAAATTATTGAATCCGTAAAATTTAATTTTGTTTCAAAGAAATTTCAGGGGAAAGTTGATGAATCAAAGCAAGCTGGAAATATCCTTGACCTGGATAAGCTTCAGTCTGGAGCGCCTATTTACAAAACAGAAGAAGAGTTAATAGAAGACATTCTGAAAAATAAAGGCGTAAAGCACCATAGGCAACTTGTTTATTTGGTAAAGAGCCATAAGTCATCCATATTAAAGATCCGATTTGTCTTACATCCGTTTTCATTCATATTTCTTCTAGAAGGGCAAGACCAGTTTCATGTTGTCATGGAAACGCTTGACACAGAAGAGGCTACCTATATATGGCACATCAATAAACAAAACCTTCAATCTTCGTTATTGAAAATTGAACAGGATCTGGCACTGATTCGGAATAAAGGCCGACAGCCTTTTCTTGAAAATCAACCTGATAAGTTCAGTAAGATTATGCACGATTATTCTGATGAACGCAAAGGGTTTGTACTCTGGAAAGATAGCTTAGAAGAGAGATTGATCTGAAAAGTAAACCTAAAAGGTTGTTACGAATACATCAAGGGAAAAATACTGATGAATTAATTTCGTCAAATCTGACAAAATTGGTCATAGATTCAATTATTATATCTATATTTTATCTATTAATTCTTTTTTCACTAAATCATAGGCTTCATCAATATTAAATTCCACCTCTGGCCTTAATAAGGCCGTCATATCACCAAGAAAAACATCATCTTGCATTTTCTCATCCATATTTATAATGAATTCTTTGGCTGTTTTAGATTTCCCATCAGAGAATTCCATGCTCATGTCGGGAAATCTAATACCCCAACTGTCTTCATTGGGCCCGATAAGAGG
>CBDVAD010000292.1:0-5045 GCA_965371875.1 uncultured bacterium | reverse complement strand
GTAAGAGAAACAGACTGACTTGCATGTTTACTTGAAAACCTGGGACCAACATAGTCGGATTGCTTAATAACAGCTGTATTTTCGCCAAATGCTTTCTCTATAAAGTTGACAATATCAACCTCAATTTCCTCTTTTCTGATGCCCTCAGGATCACTGACACGTATAATAAATTCGCTTAAAGATTCTTTGCCAACAACCTGAACCAGGGGATTACCAAGACCCGAAAGAGCAACTCTTACTTTATCAATCGGAACAGTATCAGCACCAATTATATTTACAAAAGAAGCTTCTGCCTTAATTTCCAGGGGAAAACTTAAACCCGAGGTAAGATCTGCCGATTTTGCGGTACCAGGAGAGACTAATCCGACAACCAGGCCGGAGATCTCTGACATAGCACTATTAAGATCAGCAATAGTTGGGTAATCAGTAAAAGAGTACGAATAAGCTTTCACACCCTCGTCATTTCTTAGTTCTATAGTTAAATCGGCCCCGGACATATCAAGAGATACATCTCCGATCCCATTATATGCAACTGTAAAAGCAATCGGTGCAATCTGAACCCGCTGATTTAAACCTGCCTGATAGTCAATACCTAAATTAAAACCACCATTGGCAACAGTCCCGATAATTCCACCTGCTATAACGAGTATTGACAGGAGAAACATAGGATATCTGATTTTTGTGAATTTTATCACCTTTCTCATTATACCCTCCAGCCTAAACTGAGTTTTTTAATTTTCAGTTTTTCAGTTGTAAAATCAAACATAAGTCTTGAAACAAATAAGGCTGTAAACATTGAGCTGACGATACCAACGGCAAGGGTGTTTGCAAACCCCTGTATCGGTCCTGACGCCATCTGGGAAAGAACCAGAGCTGCTATGAAGGTAGTTATATTTGCATCCATGATAGTCCAGAAAGCCTTTCTGAAACCAGCCTTTACAGAGGCTTCAGGAGACTTACCTAATCTGTATTCTTCTTTAATTCTTTCGAAAATAATTACATTTGCATCTACTGCCATACCAACAGTAAGGATAATTCCAGCAATACTCGTTAGAGTAAGAGTCAGGTTAAATGCCGATAGAATCGATAGTATAAAACCAAGATTTAATATCAGCGCAATGTCTGCAATAATGCCGGCTCCCATATAGTAAATCAGCATAAAAGCTATAACAAGGACAAAGCCAAGTGTAATAGCCTGCAGACCCTGCCTTACAGAATCTTCACCCAACGAAGCGCCTACAGCCTGTTGATTATTAATTTTTAAATCCACAGGCATTGCCGCTGTTCGCAGTACCAGAGCAAGATTAGTTGCTTCTGCCCTGTCAAAACCGGACATTTGAACCCGTTCCCTTATTGGTTCATTTATTACTGCCATAGATTTTACTTTATCATCAAGAAGAACTGCCAATGTCTTCCCTTCGTTTGCAGAAGTCAGCTTAAAGAAAATCTCTCCACCCTCCTGACTTAGGGAAAAATTGATTACAGGCTTTCCTGTTACCGGATGATTGGCAACAGTTGCTTCCTGAATATGTGTTCCATCAAGACCTATTTCCTCAGAAACAACTACGTAGCGCTGAAGCTGATCAATTCCATACTCATCTTTAGTATAATAGCCCCTTACAACACTCCCTGCTTCAAGAAAATCAAGCTGCTTAACAGATCCGTCCTCAGCAAAAACATCTCCAGGATGCTCATCAAAGTACGTAGAGAGCGTCTGACTTGCTTCCTGATCTACAATATGAAAGTTCAAAGAACCCTTACCCATTAAAAAAGTATTAACTCTTTCCGGGTCAGCAGCTCCAGGAATCTCTATTGCAATCTGAGTAGAACCCTGTCGTCTGATTTGAGGTTCGGTAACACCGAATTTATCAATACGGTTGTTTAGAATCTCCATTGCTCTGTCTATAGCCTGATTCTGATCATCAGAACTTGCAGGATGACCAAGCCGTCTCTCTAAACTATCAATATCAGCCTCAAGTAAAATACTCATACCACCGGATAAATCAAGACCCAGTTGAAGAACTTTACCACTTGAATCTTTAATATCAAGTAAATCTTCCCTGTATTGGTTTTCAAGAGAGTTAAAAACACTCTTTTCGCTGCCAAGACTGTTCAGGACTGCAGCAACTGACCAGGTGTCCGGGAATTCCCTCTTTTCAAGTTTATAATTTTCTTCTGCTTTATCAGCCAGAAAGCTGAATTTATCAGGCATCTCTAATTCCTGATCTTTTGCAACAAGATCTTTTAATTCAACAAGATCTCTTGATGCTCTTCCTCTGGCATATGCCTGTATTTGTTCTTTTGAACCGGCTGCAAGTTCTTTCTGATCCTGTGGGACCATATAGTACCAGTTAAATGTAGGGTAGAGGAATACTCCACCTGCAACCAGAACAAGAAGCACAATTATTGATCGCGCACGTTTGCTCATTTTCTACTCCTACGCCTAACCTTCACTTACTACGGAAGAAATTGCGCTTTTTGAGAATTCTAGTTTTGTATTATCATCAACCTTGACTACTGTGGTCTGGTCTTTAACTGCAACAACAGTCCCATGAACACCACCAATAGAAACTACTTTGTCACCCTTTTTGAGAGTAGAAAGCATTTTCTTTGTTTCTTTCTGTTTTTTGTTCTGTGGTCTTATAATCAGAAAGTAAAAAATAAGAATTACGAGTCCAAAAGTGATAAAGGTTGTGACCATCTGACCTGAACCGCCAGATCCACCCTCAGGAACTCCCATCAAAAGGGGGAGCTTTGCGAATAAATTTGCCATAAATTGATTACCTCATTTAATTTACATATGTCGAAGAAAAATAGCATGGAAACAGTGATGAGTCAAGGAGTTGTGGTATTCGTAGATACGCGATTAATCGCGTCTTTACGAATACCACCGATTTACACGTATGTCACCTTCAAAATATTCTCAGGAACTCCAAATACACCCAGCAATCGTTTCATAGATTCTACAGAAGAGAGAGATTCTCCGCTTATTCGATTATAAATATCGACAATCTCCTCAAGCCCCTCAGTATTGTCATCGTAGAGTGCACCGCAAAAAGCAGTCTTAAACAAACCTTTCTCAGCAAGATCCCTGCCGGACAACTTACCATATTGATTCTTTGCACGTTTATCTACAATTGCAGATACACCCTGATAACAAATAGCAAACATGAAATATATTTTTTTCATACTGTCTCCCAACTACTTTTAATATAAAAAAGGGCTGTCCCATTTGTTATGGAACAACCCTCTGTATCTGAAACCTTAAATGGTTAAAAGGTCTTAACCTTAATGGTACAGAATGGGCTTACATCATTCCGCCCATGCCTCCCATTCCGCCCATGCCGCCGCCGCCCATAGGAGGCATTCCAGCACCTTCATCGGAAGCAGGAAGATCGGTAATTGCACATTCGGTTGTTAAGATAAGCGCGGCAATAGAAGCAGCATTCTGAAGTGCACTTCTTGTTACCTTTGCAGGATCAATGATCCCGGCTTTCAGCATATCTGACCATTCCATTGCTGCAGCATCAAATCCAATACCTTTCTTCTCATGCTTGGCCTTATCGGCTACAATTGCCCCATCAAGACCTGCATTTATAGCAATCTGTCTGATTGGTTCTTCAAGAGCTCTTCTAACTATTTTATAACCAATTTTTTCTTCCTCACCAAGTTCATCCATGTTCACCTTTTCAAGGGCATGAACGGCCTGGATAAGAGTAACACCACCACCAGGGATTATACCCTCTTCGATAGCAGCTCTTGTAGCAGAAAGAGCATCTTCAACTCTGTGTTTCTTTTCTTTAAGTTCAACTTCAGTTGCAGCGCCTACGTTTATAACAGCAACACCACCTGCAAGCTTGGCAAGTCTTTCCTGAAGTTTTTCACGATCATAATCAGAGGATGTATCATCGATCTGAGCCTTAATCTGTGCAATTCTCTCCTTAAGGTCAGAAGCTTTACCTGCACCATTGATAAGAGTTGTATTCTCTTTTTCAACTTTTACAGTCTTTGCGCTTCCAAGCTGGGAAATTTCAGCATTTTCAAGCTTCATTCCAATATCTTCTGATATTACTTCACCACCAGTAAGAATTGCGATATCTTCAAGCATTGCCTTTCTTCTGTCACCAAAACCAGGAGCTTTGACTGCAACAACATTAAGAGTACCACGAAGAGAGTTTACTACAAGAGTAGCGAGAGCCTCTCCATCAATATCTTCTGCAATAATAAGAATAGGTTTGCTTGCCTGTGCAACCTTCTCCAGAATTGGAAGAAGATCTTTCATACTGGAGATCTTCTTATCGTAGATAAGGATATAAGGATTATCCATGATTGAAACCATAGTATCTCGGTTAGTTGCAAAGTATGGAGAGAGGTACCCTCTGTCAAACTGCATACCCTCTACAAATTCAGTTGTTGTATCAATAGTTTTTGATTCCTCAACTGTAATAACACCGTCTTTACCAACTTTTTCCATTGCAGTTGCAATCTCATCACCAATTTCCATGTCATTATTAGCGGAAATGGATGCTACCTGGGAAATTTCTTCCTTATCCTTTATTTCCTTTGAAGCCTTTTTAATTTCGGCAACTGCATCAACTACGGCCTTATCAATACCACGTTTAATACCCATAGGATTGATCCCGGCTGCTACACTCTTCATACCTTCCTTAATAATTGCGTATGCAAGTACTGTAGCTGTTGTGGTTCCATCACCGGCAACATCATTAGTTTTCGTTGCAACTTCCTTTAGAAGTTGAGCTCCCATATTTTCATAGGGATCTTCGAGTTCAATCTCTTTTGCTACTGAAACACCATCTTTTGTTACTGTTGGTGCACCAAATTTCTTATCCAGAAGGACATTTCTTCCTTTTGGACCAAGAGTTACTTTTACTGCATTAGAAAGCTTATCAAATCCAGCTAAAAGCGCTCTCCTTGCATCTTCATTATAAAGAATCTGTTTTGCCATTTATCCACCTCTCCTGCGAATTGCTAATCTGTGTTAGTTTGTTTTTATTAATTTTCAGATGTAAGATACAAATTCTTTT
>CBDVAD010000291.1:0-5052 GCA_965371875.1 uncultured bacterium | reverse complement strand
TGTGTTTCATCATCAATACTTTATCTGATTCTATCCAGGGAAGCAGGACTTAACATCAACATAATAGAAACACCGGATCATGCATTCTGCAGTATAGAAACTGAAACAGGCTGGATTGATGTCGAAACAACTACAGCCTATGGATTCGATCCTGGAGTTAAACAGGAATTTCATCAGGAATTTGAAAAAACAGGTTTCACCTATGTTCCGCCGGGGGAATATAGAAACAGTGAGACAATAAATGATAGAGAGACAGTCGCATTGATTTTTCAAAATAGAATGTCCCTGCTTCAAAAGAAAAATCTGCATGATCAGGTAATAGGCATTGCAATTGACAGGTGGACTTTATCAGGAAGCGAAAAAAGCCGGAAAGATATGAATGATTCCTTCAGAAACTGGGCCGCCACATTAAATAATAGAGGCTCCTACAAAATTGCCTATGATCTGATCAGTACTGTTTCAGAAAAATATGATCTTATAAAATCAAACAAAGATCTTCTCTATAGTCTGGCATATAACCATATAATTGAACTGACAAACAGCAAAAACTACAACAGTGCAAAAACATTCCTTGGTACTGCAAGAGAGCTATTGAAAAGTGAAGACTATACAGAACTTGAAAATTTAATTACCTCAGAAACTCTTGCTGATATGGTTAGAAACGGTACTTATAACGATAGTCTTCCTTTAATAAGAGAGGCTTTTAAATCAGGTAGTATTTCTAAATCAGACTGGCAAAACTGGATCACAGTTCTTCACCAGAATAAGGCACTGGAAATTTCAGAAATTACCGGTTGGTGGGATGCCTGGAAATATCTTAAAGCACTTCCGGATGAAGAAAAAAAATTGAGAGGAATTATTAAATCATCCGGACTGGCTCATGACAACTGGAGTTTTGAGATCCATAATCAGTTTGCCGATCTTTTTAATGCACAGAATTTCGAGGAAGCAGAACAAGTACTGCTGGATGGACTTTTACTGGATCCCGGTAACAGATTTCTAACTAAAGACCTTTCCGATCTAAAAAAAATACGCCCCTAAAAACAAATTAAACCATTCACCAATAACTATAGTTTATTGATTTCTATAATACCTTTAATTTTTTCAACCAATTGATCATTTGTAAAAGGTTTTACTATATAGTTTGTAACACCCAGTTTTGCAATCTCAACTATATTGTCTTTGGCAGACTCTGCAGTTAACATCAGGACCTTCATATCCTTGCCTCTGGGAGAGGACCTTAACTTTCGAAGCATCTCTATTCCATCCATAACAGGCATGGTGATATCCAGTATTATCAGATCCGGGATAATTCTGATTATGGACTGAAGCCCAAGCAACCCGTTTTCTGCTTCATGAACTTCACAGTCATATTCCTTTAATGTATTTTTTATAATAGATCTGATTGTCATGCTGTCATCGACAGTAAGAATTTTCATTGGCATAAATTTCTCCTAAATTTTATATGGTCTCAAGTGGATCTCGGATATTATATAATTCATTCCCTGTTTAAAAAAAACTCTTGCAAATCTACCACCTGCGGGCACATTGTGAATAATACTTTTTTTCCGTTCCGCTTTTGATGGACTAATATCACACTCAAGGCCGGAGGCTGAAATTTGGGTTCTAAGATTACCACCTATCATATTGGCCAGTTCTTTTACTACATCAAGAACCTCAGCCTCACTTTTGATGTTGTCCATCTCAGTTCCCAACATAATTGATGCAGCTTTTTTTGCATATCCTTCACGCAGCTGAATCCTGAAATCTCCCAGTATGCCTCCACCAAAAAAGAGAGCTCCTTCAATCCAGTACTCATCAGTATCTGTAATATCCTTATTTTCACTAATTTCCTCAAGCTCCAGGTTCAGCATAGTTGAGAAAACCTTCTTTGTTGTATCTCTTATCATATCATTTAAAGCCATATCTATATTTAATATCATTGTAAGTAGGTATTAGCAAGGACTTTCCGTTTGACTTTCTATAGTTTATTCACTAGCATCAGGGTGAAATCATATATGGAAACAGATAGCCGGAATGAGTAACAAACTACGAATATTAATTATCCTCAGTGTTTTTTTTATAGGAACTATTGGTTTCTATTTTATTGAAGGCACATGGACTCTCCTTGAGTCGCTCTATATGACTATTATAACTTTAACCACTGTTGGATATGGAGAAGTCAAACCCCTTTCACCCCAGGGCCAGATTTTTACTATTATTTTTATCATTCTTGGACTAAGTACTGCAGCTATCCTTGCTTCTCAGCTCGCCAGGCAGTTTATAGAAAGAAACTTTAAAGCTATTTATGGAGCAGGTAAAATGAGAAAAAAAATAACCAAACTTCAAAACCACTTTATAGTCTGCGGATTCGGTGATATTGGAAGTTCAATGAGCGCCTCACTTAAAGAAGCTTCAATCCCATTTGTTATTATTGAGAATGATCCAAAGATTGCAGAATTTGCATCAATGCAGAACTACCTGGTTATAAACGGAAAAGCAACCTACGATGCAACACTCCTGGAGGCTGGAATAAAACAGGCCAGGGGAATTGTCAATTGTCTTGGTGATGACTCTCTGAATATGTATGTATCTCTGGCAGCCAGAGAACTTAATTCAGACCTCCTTATTCTTGTCAGAGGATATAAGTCTGACGGTGAAAAGAGAATGATCCGGGCAGGAGCTAATTCAGTTATATATCCCTTAAAACTGGGTGGACAGCAGATGGCTGAACTTGTTATATCTGAATACAGTAAAGATAATAAAACGAACCGTCTAGAAGTGACAACAAGCGGAATTATGGGCTATTCACTGAAAATGTATAAACACTTTAAAGATGAGGCTACTACTATTGAAAGCATTCTTTCTTCCACCCAGGCTACTCAGGCTTTGAAAATTCAGCGAATTGATGGAACAGAGATAAACGAACCGGGTATTGAAGCCATGGTTATGAAAAATGAGAGCACCCTACTTCTTGTTCATGACGAGAGTGAGGATGATTTAATTGATGAGATCTAATTGCATAAAACACCTATAAACCAAAGAATAACTTACCTCCTTATCCTTGGCATCGGTGCAAAACTGCTTATAGATACAACCATACAGCTGTTCAATCCATTCCTGACAATGATAGCTGCAGGGGTTGGAATCAGTGCTGTCTCAATGGGAGGACTGGTAGCTCTTAGAGGATTGATGGGTCTGAGCGCTCCGGCAATAGGTACAATTGCTGACAGAATTGGCCATAAAAAAATTATGCAGGTGAGTCTTTTTCTAAGTGGGCTTGGAATGATGCTGGCTGGATTCTCCAGGAATATTATTTTATTCGCTGCTGCAATGATACTGACAGGGATAGGACAGGCAGGATATACACCAAACCTTCATGCATATCTAAGTTCCAGACTACCCTATGAAAAGCGTGCCAGAGGTATAGGCATTGTTGAATACGCCTGGGCCCTGGCTGGAATAGCAGGTTTATTTCTGGCTGGTTATCTGATTCAAGAAATTTCATGGCGAGCCCCTTTTATACTTTTCGGTACACTTTTAATACTTGCATCATTCATTTATTCCACTCTTCCCGGAAACCATACAGATAAAAAAAGTCACCTGGCACCCGGGAAATCTGCTAAACTCAACATTCCTCTACATAAGCGGATATATAACTTTTTAGACCTCGGTCCCAATTCACGATCTGCATGGGGAACCATTATAATTCAGGGATTAAATCTCTTTGCAATTATGCATGTGATGATAATTCATGGAGGATGGTTTGAAAGAGAATATGGGTTGAGTCCATCCAATTTAGGAGGTATTGCAGTAATTTTTGGAGTAGCTGATCTGATTGCAAGTATTTATGTCAGTATAGCCGTTGATAAAATTGGAAAGAAAAAAAGTGTAGCTATCGGTGTTGCAGGTATGACTTTGGGTTATGTCTTGATGCCTTTTTTAAACACAGGACTGTATCTTGCTATATTTGGCCTTATTATTCCAAGAATATTCTTTGAGTTCGCTACTGTCAGTAATCTTGCGCTAATCAGTGAACAGGTTCCGGAACAAAGAGGAAAGGTATTAAGTCTAAGTACAACATTCGGTCTTATTGGAATAACTATAGCATCTGCTTTGGGACCTGTTACCTACTACAGCAATGGTGTTATTGGATTATCAGTAGTCAGCTTTTGTGCAGGCATATTAAGTTTTATTATAATTATTCTGATAGTTAAGGATAAGATACATAACAAGTAATCTTAATTTTCAGCTCCCGGAATAGTATTTCTCTTTTTCCTCTTCCAGAACTTCCTTAAAAAGATCCAGTAAGTCTTCATAACCTTCAACTTTCATTACAGGCTTTAAATTATGATAGATTGTCAGAACCTTCATGGAACCCATAGTGGATTCGTAAGTCTCAGGAAGTGTTAGCTGAGGCAGATTTCTAAATTCCCGTTTTACAGTGTTTATAGTACTGCTGACATCATTACTATTCTTAAGGTCGCTAAAAATCATATAATTCGCTCCATACAATCAATCCCGTATTATACGAGTTTTTGGAGTTATTGCAAGTATTGTACGGATTTGCTTGCAAAATTCAGAAAACTTGTTTCCTGTTCCACAATATAAATCTTAAGATTATAGATTATTTTTATGTAAATATGTAAGTAGTAGTATTGATTTAGATAATTACAATATTCAGATTACAAATTTTAAATCATTGTTAGATCCATACAAAGGAAGAAAACTTATGTTTACAGTAACAGCTTCAGCAGCAGAGATGATGAAAGAGATGGTTGAAAACTCTGGAAAAGAAAATTTTAAACTAACAGTCTGCTCTTCCGGTGTAGGTTGTGGGGGGCCTTCTCTAAAAGTAGAAATGAGAGCTCCAATGGAGAACGATGTAGTAGAAACTGTCAGTGGAATTATTTTCCATATTAGAGCAAATATCCATAAAAACCTGGAAGGATCGGAGCTGGACGCAGAGGACACCTTCTGGGGAAAAAGACTTCACGTTAAAACAAGTTACGGTTGCCTGTAGAAATGCAATGCCTTGCGTCTCTCTTCTCT
>CBDVAD010000290.1:0-5076 GCA_965371875.1 uncultured bacterium | reverse complement strand
TTCTGATAGTAACGGAGAAACTGATTTTTAAGTGCATTTGAAAGAAGGAAAAAGTTCTTGAGTCATTCTTCTGGCAGTAAACACTTACCACATAAACCGGTAGTTTTTGTTGCTGTTGCAGCGGCGCTCTCCTTGTTTGGTGATATGGCGCTCTATGCAATTTTACCCATACATTTCAGAGCTTTAGGTTTAATTCCTCTTCAGGTCGGGATTCTTCTGTCAGCAAACAGATGGATTAGGTTGTTGACAAATCATCTTGCCTGGAAACTGTCTGAAAAGATTGATAACTCTATGTTGCTTCTGGCATCTTTAGTTATTGGTTCAGTGCTTGCAGTAATGTATGGTTTGATGCCCCCATTCTGGCTGTTTCTCTTTGGACGTATGATCTGGGGATTTTCATGGTCTGTTATAAGGCAGATCGGAATAATGACATCTATCAGTCTTTCTGAAAAAGATTCTATTGGACGAACTATTGGTTTTTATAAAGGAATCACGCGATTAGGAAGTATGTCGGGTATTATATTGGCCGGTTTTCTTTTTGATACAGGGGGATTCTCAATAACTTTATTTATCGCAGCCGGTATTTCGTTAACAGCAGTTCCATTTGGGTATACAGGGTACAAAATGGTCCCTGTTCATCTTAAGCTGAAATCTGGAAGTTATATAGGGAAGAAGAATCTTCTGAATCCTTCTTATATAATGCAGGGAATTCTTGTCGGCTGCGTAGGCAGGGGTGTTGTAATGTCTACTCTCGGGTATATCCTGCTGCAGCAGATTGGAGATAATATTACCTTCGGACATGTCATAATCGGAATAGCAACTATAAATGGGTTAATTCTAGCTTTAAAAGATATAATAAACAGTGTTCTTTCTCCGCTGCTTGGGAGTATGACAGACTATCTTGGTGATGAAAAATCACTTACATTTTTTTTCTTTCTCGGTGCTTTCTCAATGGGACTGTCTGTTTTTACAAAATCTATTTTTCCTTTGATTTTTCTATTGCTGATCTTTTTTATTGCAGATACAACACTCACAATTTCTCTATCGTCAATAGCCGGGAGAAAGGGAGCAAAGTCCTATGCATCCATGGCAACAGGATTTGATTTTGGAGCAGCTATTGGTCCTCTTCTGTCCTGGACACTGGTTGAATTTGTTTCAAATCCAGCTTTGTCTCTCTCTGCCGGTGCACTTATTTATTTTGCGGGATCTGCTTTATCTTTAAATCGAAGGAGAAAACAATAAAAATCAGTGAACAAGAGTTAATTCTAAGAATGAAATTGATAATTTTCAGAAATATGATTATATTTACGTTCATCAATAATAAATGATAATTTCATCCCCTTAGGAGTATTAAATGGATTACACCAGAGAACAGAGTTTTGGAAGAGCAGGTACCCGGGACAGAAGTATTATTAAAAATGTATACCTGTGGATGACAGCAGGTCTTGCACTTACAGGTGTAATTGCTTTTGGAATTTCATCGAACCAGTCTATAATGATGGCTCTTATTTCAAATCAGGTTCTCTTCTTTGGAGCAATAATAGCTGAGCTGGCATTGGTTATCTATCTTTCAAGAAGAATTATGAAGATGAGTGCAACAGCAGCCACATTTTCTTTCGCATTGTATGCCTTTCTTAACGGTGTCACACTGTCTGTTATTTTCCTTGCATATACTGGTGCTACAATTTCTCTGGCCTTTTTTACTACTGCGGCAACATTTGGTGCTATGAGTCTCTATGCTATGACAACAAAAAGAGATCTTTCCGGAATGGGTCACTATCTGATGATGGGTGTTATTGGAATTATTATAGTATCGGTAATAAATATTTTTCTAAAAAGTCCGGCAGTTTATTATATGATCTCCTATATTGGTGTACTGGTCTTTATGGGACTTACTGCCTATGATACCCAGACAATCCTTAGGTGGAGTGCTCAGGCAGGAAGTAATATGTCAGAGGATCATTATATCAAATTATCCATTATGGGTGCTTTAAAACTGTATCTTGATTTTATAAATATCTTTCTGTTTATGTTAAGAATTTTCGGACGCAGGAGATAGGGAACGCAGATCTGCGTTCCGTACGTCTCCGTAGGATCCTGGTATGCCGTGCCCATGTTGTGTAATCTTATTCATCATTTCAGGATCAGCATTTGAAATAATTTCCGGCAGATCTCCAGCCATTCCTACACTTTCGCCTTTTATAATCATCAGTCCCAAAATGCCTGGAATTGCAGAAATTTCATTCAGAGTGCTTTGAATATCGGATGTAGTTTTAACCATATTGCAGGCTTGTGTTGCAGCAGCATCTGAAAGAGCGCCTGATTTTGAAAAAACAGTTGTCAGGTTACAGTTTCCCAGGCTCAGAGAGTGACCCATAGTACTTGATGAGGAGCAAACCGCCAGGGGTGTATCTTCCGGGCGTATGCGGAAGGCCAGCTTTCCTCGCAAAGCACCGACATCACTGTGAATTCCAAGAATTAATTCAGAATCCAGAATCATAAAAATGTCGCCGCCGTTTTCAACAATTACGTCTGTTTTTTTTATGCTTCCTCCGTCCCCACTGGAAGCTTCTATTTCTGCGGCAAGTTGAGCTATGGTTCCGGCAACAGCTGCCATAGGTCCTACATTGGCTAAAACACCTGCCTCCTGCATCATCACTGCAATTTCCGGAGCATATTCCGGCAGTGCAGGAAGAGGTACCAGGGAGTTAAGAAATTTCTGATTAGTAAGGACAAAATCCTCCAGAATATCTCTTTGCTTTATTATAGTATCTGTAACTAATTTAAGATTTGCGACAGAAATCCTGTAATCAGCATTTCTGTATGAAAACCTGTGAAAAGTTCTCATAGCTATTGATAACTCATCTATTTATCCTGGAATATTGATCCGCAGGCGCCAAATGGACAGTTTGGAATACATCCCATACAGTCGATACAAAGACTCTGATCAAATTCCACTTTCATTGTGTTTCTGTCCTTAATATGCAGAGCATCGACAGGGCAGTGACTCAAACAGTTACCGCATGAAGTACAAATAAACTCATCCCACCTGAAGGCTTTCTGTGCATCATCTATCTTTACACCTTCAGAAATAATGAAATTTATACCCGCATCAATCATATTGGGCGGTCCTGTGATATCAAGGACCATAAAGCCTTCTTCTTCAGCGGTGATACTGGCCCTGTAGATATTTATTATTAAATCGAATTCTTTTACCAGATTATAAACAATAGGTCTCTCTACTACGTCTTTAGTAAAGGTTAAAAGCAGTTTTCTTGTTTCCATCTGTTAATACCCTGCCTTCATGGATTTTATGCTCTGATTAGGGGGTAATGCTTCATAGGGTTTATTAAGTGTGAAATTTCCGTCCCGTATCTCTGCTTTCAGGATTTCTGCAATTTTTATTGCCTTTTCGTAGGATGAAAGGGAGGCAGCTTCTACATCCCTTCCAAGAATATTTACCGAACCTGATTTTAACTCTTCGTAATTTACAGTGGCCAGAACTTTACCTGTTTTCATAGGATAATCCAGAGCATAATCAATTACCTGTGCCTGGATATCTCTGTCTCTGATAGTAGTTTTTCTAAGAATATCCTCATTTAATACAGGAATGGGAACTCCTACACCCAGGGCCAGTGAAACCCCATAGCCCTTAAAACTGACACCTCTTACAAATTCAGCATCCATCTCTTTCATATTTCCGGTCAGGGCCAGTGTACCTGCTCCTTCTGCAGGAACATCGTTTGATGTTCGTTCAACTGCTGATGCATGTTGTGTTCCCTCGGAATAAACATGCCCCTTTGCTCCGGCCAGCCAGACAGAGCTTCCTATACCAATAGTCTGATACAGTGGATCATTTAAGAGGGGGGACAGCTGGCCTGCTGATGAATATGTAAGGTTTCCCATATTGGGTTTAAGCTTTCCCAGATATGTATAGATAGTTTTGTTTGATGTATTAATGGCAACATTGTAGTTTTGATAGCAGTTTCTTGGATTTACCATTGTAGCCTGATTAAGATCTTTAATAGTAAATTTAGTCCGAATTTCTTTAAGAGGATATTCATCTGTACCGTAGGAAAGGGCAAACAGTTGAAGTTCTTCACCTCTAATCAGTTTTTCTATTACATGCCCCCCTCCGAATTTAAACTCTCCGGGGTAATCCAGATTTGCCGGGTCGTTGTGACGAAGTTGAGTGGCACCAAGAAATAAATCTACAGCAGCTATCCCTGAGTATGCCAGTACATCATCAATCCAGGCTTCAGTCATCCTTATTTTGGGTTTGCTGTGACCGAAATTCAGAAAGCAGCCTGAAGAGCACATCGGTCCAAATGTGGCAGTTGTAACAACATCTACCTCTTTTGCAGCTTTTTCAATTCCTTTTTTATCGACATAATCAATTATTTCAGCGGCAGTAAGTACAACAGCTTTCTTTGATGCAATCTTTTCATTTATTTCTTCGTATGTTTTCATTGCTGAATATGTTAGCAGTAAGTCCATTTTGATGCAAGTAAGGAATTTTTATAAATAAATTACTTTTACTATTGATAATACTCAGTAATGTAATAAACTGACTGTATGTAATAAACCTTTTTTTCGGGGTGGGGGGGAATTCGAATTGCAAACAGATTTTTCAAATACAGATACAGGCAGTGGCAGTGGGCTGAAACAGGATGGAACCCCCTATAAAATATTGATAGTTGATGATTCAAAATTTGTAAAGAAGCAACTTACAAGAATTCTTACATCCGAAGGCTTTGAAGTAGTCGGGACAGCTGCACATGGAGCAGAGGCTGTTGATAAGTATAAAGATATGCAGTCCGATATAGACCTTGTTACTATGGATATCACCATGCCGGGTATGGATGGGATTACTGCAATGGAAAAAATTATTCAGTTTGACAGTTCTGCCAAGGTTGTAATGGTCAGTGCTCTGGGTAAGCAGGACCTGGTAAAAAAGTCATTTATGCTTGGAGCAAGTAATTATATTGTAAAACCTCTTAATCGTGATAAAGTTATTGAAAGACTTAGTTATGTGCTTAACAGTTAACAGTTATCAGTTATCAGTTATCAGTTAAC
>CBDVAD010000289.1:0-5113 GCA_965371875.1 uncultured bacterium | reverse complement strand
TGATAGAAGATTACGATATAAGAACTCCTGGAAGTGATCTTCCTGCGGGTAAGCTTTCCGGTGGGAATCAGCAGAAGCTGGTCCTGGCACGGGAACTCCATGGAAACCCGGATGTTCTTATTTCAATGCATGCCACCCGTGGTCTGGATGTAGGAGCTATTGAATATGTTCATAAAAATATAATTGGGCAGAGGGATGCAGGCGCAGCAGTCCTCTATGTTTCGACAGAGATTGAAGAGCTTTTAAATATAAGTGACAGGATTGCTGTCGTGCATAGTGGTGAAATAATGGGAATTGTAGACCCCGATAATGTAACAATAAAGGAGTTGGGTCTTATGATGGCAGGGACTAAACGAGAGAGCATAGAAGATAAGGGTTCTACGTAGAAAAAGGAGGTATGAATAAGGAGTCTGATAGTAAGCATTTTGTTTGAAATAAAATTTTTTAAAGGAAGGAATGTTATGAAAGGTAAGATCAGAATCGTTTTAACAGTTTTACTTATTATGTTGGTAAGTGCAGGAACAGTATTCGCCGGAGGTCAAAAGGAACCTGCGGATGACGGCAAATTAAAAGTGGCTATTCTGCTTCCCGGTGTTATTACGGACCAGGGTTGGAATACTATGGCATACAATGCACTCAAGGCAGTGGAAAAGAATTTAGGCGCAGAAATTGCGTATACCGAAAATACACCTGCTTCAGACTATGAGGAAATTTTTCGGGGATATGCAAACGCAGGATTTGATGTAGTTATGGGTCACGGATATGAATTCGGAGACGCTGCAAAACTGGTAGCAAAAGAGTTCCAGGATAAACATTTTATTGTTACAAGTACAATGATTTCTCAGGCTCCTAATCTTGCTTCTTTTGTAATTAATGATGTTGAAGCAGGGTTTGTCGAAGGATATATAGCAGCCATGCTAACAAAAACAGGAAAAATTGGAACCATTGGCGGTATGGAAATTCCTCCAATAGCTAATCAGCAGAAAGGTTTCCTTGCAGGTGCCAAATACTACGATCCTGGTGTTAAAGTCAGTATGGTTTATACCGGAAGCTTCCACGATATTGCAAAAGGTAAAGATATGGCAAAAGCCATGCTGGAAGCCGGTGTAGATATACTTACTCCGAATGCTGATGAAACAAGCCTTGGTGTAGTTGAAGCCGCAAGAGAAGTTGGTGTTACCATAGTAGCCGGTGGAGGAGCAGATCTCGGAGAAAAAAATGGTGATGTTGTGCTGCTAAGTCTTATGCAGGATTACGGCAGAGTATTTACTCTGCTTATTCAGAGTACTCTCGATGGCAGCTTCAAGGCAGAACCTCTTGTTATGGGTCTTATAGATGGTGTCACTTCTATTTCTCCGTTCCGTGGTAATATTACTTTAACTTCTGATCAGAAGGCAAAGATAGATACACTAATTAAAGATCTTATTTCCGGTAAAGTTGACCCTATGGATTACACTAATTAAAAAAATAGATGATAGATTATGGGTACACTTCTAATGAAGTGTACTCTATTTTTATAAGGAGTTGAAGATGGCGGATCTACTAATCGGGAATGTTACAATTGTTACGGTCAACAAAGAGAGGGAGATCCTTGAAAATCAGGCTCTTGTAATCGAAGGGTCCCGAATAAAAGATATGGGTCCCTCTGCACTCATAAAAGGAAAATATAAAGATATAAAAAAAGTAATAGACGGCACCGGTAAGATTATATTTCCGGGGTTGATAAACACCCATAATCATCTTTTTCAAAACCTTTTAAAGGGTCTTGGAGATGATCTTGTACTGTCGGACTGGTTGAAAAGAATGACCTTTCCAAGCGCTGCACATCTTTCTCCGAAAGATACTTATGATGCGGCAATGCTGGGTTGTGTGGACGGTATCCGGAGCGGTACCACGACAATGCTGGATTATATGTACCCCCATCCTGTAGAAGGACTCTCTGACGGAGTTATAAATGCTTTTAAGGAGTTAAAAATCAGGGGTATCTTCGGTAGGGGAATGATGAATACCGGAATGGAGTACGGTACTCATAAAGCAATTACACAGGAAATTGATCTAATTGAGAAGGACTGTTATCGTCTCTTTGATAAGTATCATGGAACAGAAAATGATAGAATAAAAATATGGATGGCGCCTGCAGCTGTATGGTCAAATTCAAAAGATCTGTTAAAACTTACCTGGAAGATTACTAATGAGTATAAGAGCGGATATACAGTACATGTATCTGAAACACCATTTGATCGCGAGGCTTCCATGGGGCTTCACGGATCTTTCGATATGAATGTATTGGAGGAGCTGGGTATTGTTGGACCCAATGTACTGATGGTACATAGTGTTTACCTGACTGATCGGGATATTCGGGCGGCTAAACACTATGATATGAAAGTTTCACATAATCCTGTCAGCAATATGTATTTATCTTCCGGTGTGGCACGGATTCCAAGAATGATAGAGAGCGGGATAACAGTTGGGCTTGGTTCTGACGGTCCTGCAAGTAATAACTCCCAGGATATGATAGAGCTTCTTAAATTTACTGCATTACTCCATAAGGTTGATACAAAGGACCCCACAGTTATTACATCGGAAAAGGTTCTTGAAATGGCAACAATAGACGGGGCAAGAGCTATAGGAATGGAAAATGAAATAGGTTCTATTGAGATTGGCAAAAAAGCTGATTTCTTTATCTATAACCCCTATTTGCATGCCAAATCAATTCCAATGCACCACCCTGTTTCAACTCTTGTGTATTCAGGTACTCATGCATGTGTGGAAACTGTGGTAATAGATGGAAATATTGTTCTTGAGGATGGAATTCTTCTAACAGCAGACGAAGAAAAGATTCTAAAAAGTGGACAGAAAACTGCAGATGATCTGGCTGAAAGGGCAGGAACAGCTGATAATAAAAGACGTGCCTGGACTTCACTGGCATTCTAAGGGAGATATATGATGGTAAAGATTTTAGGTATCTCGGGTAGTCCGAGAAAAGCGTCAACAGATTATGTAGTACATGAAGCATTAAAAGCAGCAGAAGAAATCCCAGGCATTGAAACTGAATTCTGGGGAGTACGGGGTAAAAAAATTAATTTTTGTACTCATTGCGATAGGTGCATAAAAGAAAAAACTCTTTGTTACATCGATGATGATGTTAAAATTCTAATAGATAAAATACTTGAAGCTGATGGTTTAATTATCGGTTCACCTGTATATGATATGGGGATAACAGCACAGTTAACTGCCATTATTAATAGGACACGTCCTTTTTATATGGTCATGCCCGGTGCCTTGAAAAACAAGGTAGCAGGAGCTATTACTGTAGGTGGAACCAGGCATGGTGGACAGGAAACGGCATTGCAGGTAATTCATAACTGGTTTCTTTCGAGTGAGCTTCTGGCCACAGGTGGATTATGCGGCTGTTATAACGGGGGCACAGTCTGGTCCAAAGATGAAAAAGCTGCCGGTGCTGAGGCTGATACGGTAGGTATGAATACTGTTATTGCCCTTGGCAGGGGTGTAGCTGAAGCTGCCATGATATCTTCAATAGGTAGAAAGGGTTGGGCAGAAGAGAAAAAAAGGCTTGGTCTTACTCTTTCAGGTGTGATGGAAGGTCATGAAGCTGTTACGTTGAAATAAAATAGTTAGATTGACATAGCAATTGATCACACAAATTTTTGATATATATAAACAAATAATAGCAGGGGCATGAAATGGCTTTGACAGCGTTTATTAATTTGAGTAGTGGAAAGATTGATATTGAAGAAAGTCCGGCAGAGACTGTTCAAAAGTTTCTTGGCTCAAGAGGATATGCGGCAAAAATTCTCTATGATAACGTAGGTGTTGATGTGGAGCCTCTTAGCCCTGAAAATTATCTGATCTTTTCTACCGGGCCTATGACAGGAACGCCATGGCCCACTTCCGCCCGATTTACAGTTACTGCAAAATCACCCCTTACAGGCGCATATGGTTATGCAAATTCTTCCGGATTTTTCGGACCTGAATTAAGAAAAGCCGGTTTTGATGCATTGGTATTTACCGGTAAGTCAAAGTCTCCCACTGTTTTGATTATTGATGATAATAAATTGTCTCTGGTGGATGGAATTGATTTGTGGGGTAAGGATACTGAAGAAACTGAAGATATATTAAAGGGAAGATATGAAGGAAGCAAGGTTGCATCTATTGGGCAGGGAGGTGAGAATCTGGTAAAGATATCTTCTGTCATAAATGATTATGGAAGAGCAGCAGCAAGAACCGGAGTTGGTGCCGTAATGGGATCAAAGAATCTTAAGGCAGTTGTAGTCCATGCCAGCAGAGAAGTCCCCTATCCCGATGCATTCAAAAAAATTGCCATGGAAATGATGAAGAAAGTTGGAAAACACCCTGAAGCAAAGTTTTTGAGAAAATGGGGAACTGCTGCTCTTATTGATCCAAAAAATGCAAGCGGAGATCTTCCTGCACGGAATCATCAGGAGGTACAGGTTTCTTACTGGAAGGATGTTAATGCAGAAAAAGTTGATGAATTCCTGGAAAAGAATGATGGCTGTTATAATTGTCCCATCAGATGTTCAAGATTTACAAAGGTTGAAGACGGTCCCTATAAATGTTCCACTGAAGGACCTGAGTATGAGACAATAAATTCCTTTGGTCCAATGGTTGGTAATAATAATATGGAATTGATTATCTATGCCAATCTTTTATGCAACAGATATGGACTGGATACAATATCTACAGGAGTCTCAATTGCTTTTGCAATGGAATGTCATCAAAGGGGATTACTGAGTGATGATAAACTGAGTCTGGAATGGGGTGATGAAAAATCTATAATAGGTTTAATCGAGGCAATTGCCTACAGGAAAGAAGGTATTGGTAATTTACTTGCTGAAGGTGTAAAAAGAGCTGCTGAAAAAATCGGACAGGGTGCAGATCATTATGCCATGCATGTTAAAGGTATGGAGATGCCAAGGCAGGAGCCCAGAACAACCAAAGGTATGGCTCTTGGCCATTCTACTTCGAACAGAGGTGCGGAGCACCTCTATGCTCTTCCGACAATAGATTTAACCTGTAATGTAGAAGCTGCAACAAGATTTTTTCCTGAATGTATGACTGAAATTCTGGAACG
>CBDVAD010000288.1:0-5120 GCA_965371875.1 uncultured bacterium | reverse complement strand
ATTCCCCCCGTAGGCAGGGCGGGTCTGTAAAAGAAGACCTGATTCTCCATCAATATCAAGACCGGTGCAGTCAGCGGTTAATCCTGTTTCAACTTTCACAGCAACCAGAGGCATAAGACTTCGACCCTTACTCGTAGCTCCTGAAATTAATATCTCAGGTTTATATTTCTTTATAAGACGGGAAACAACAGCCGCATAGATTGAATCATTAAAATAGTTCAGGGAATCATTATCAACAAGTATTACCCTGTCAGCAGAATGGTAAAACAAATCCTTTTCCAACCCTTCCAGTTTACGGCCCATAAGCAGACATACAACTTTACAGTTCTTTGATGCACGCTTATCTGCAAGTTCCCTTGCTATTCCAAGGAGTTCAAGAGTAACTTTATGTATCTGTCCCTCGACAATCTCTCCAAGAACCCAGACATCTTTATAATTTTCAGCATTTTCCATTTCAGTAAGTTTCACAGCCTTCTCCTTACATATTTCAGATATCAAAGTTCAATTCGGGATTTTAAAATTTTCATCAATTCTCTTGCAGAATCAGATGCGCTGCCGTTCAGAACAATTGTATGTTTATCCCTGGCATCCGGTTTTCGTGTAGAAACTACTCTTGTAGGCGATCCGCCCAAACCTATCTTTTCCGGATCTGTTTCCAGATCTTTTTCATCCCATATTGTAATATCCATTTTTCTCGAATTCAGTCTGCCTTTAAGAGTAGGAATTCTAGGGATATTTACATCCTTTAAAACTGTTAGAACAGCAGGAAGTTTTACAAGGCTTATATCACTCCCGGTTTCATGCATCCTTTCGAGTTTAAGTTCAGAAGGACCGGATTCAACAAAACGTGAAACGTATGTTACCTGTGGCCACTCGAGATGTGCGGCTATTCCAGGCCCAACCTGGGCTGTATCTCCGTCCACTGCCTGCTTCCCGCAAATAACAAGATCTACATTATCAATCTTTTTTATGGCCTGAGAGAGAATATAGCTTGTAGCATAGGTATCGGATCCCCCCAATGGACGTCCGTTAAGAAGTATTCCGCTGTCAGCACCGCAGGCAATAGATTCCCGTAGAGTCAGCTCCGCCCTTTTTGGTCCCATTGACAGTACAAGGACTTCGCCCCCGTGCTTTTCCCTTAAAAGTATTCCCTGCTCAAGGGCATATGTATCAAAGGGGTTCATCTCGATAGAAACTCCCTCTCTGATAAGTCGTTTTGTTACCGGATCTATACTGATTTCGGTAGTTGCAGGGACCTGTTTTACACATACTACTATCTTCATTGTACTGTATGCCTCCGTATTTCTGAGAGGATATTAAACTGCCTTTTATAGTTCATCATGGCAAGATACACACCTCCGGATGGATACTCTGACTGCAAATTAGCAAGAGTAGCAATCGGATCATATTCGGTATCTTCAGGTATCTCATAACCTACACAGTCTGACAGTAGGTGGAGTTTTTTAGACATCCAGGCTTCTACCATAACAGGTATATCAATATTGGTGATCAGTCTGTCAACAACAGGGTTCTTCTCAATTATCGGCTGGGTAATTACAAACTCAGCACCTGCATTTATTTTTCTCGCCATCTTTTCAACCTCTTCTTCTTCCGGTTCGTAAGGGTTAAATGCAACACCTAAAATAAATGCTCCGGAGTACTCGCGATTGATATATTGGAGAAGCTCTACAGCTGTCACGGAAGATACACCCTGAATGTCCAGATCTGAAGGTTTCAATTTAGGAAAACGGATATTCCCGTCACCGGACACAATTAAAAGATACTTTATTCCCTGCACAATACAGGTGTTAAGAATATTATCCAGATCCTTTTTGGAATGGAATGTGTTTAAATGAATCATCACATTCTCAGGATTTACTGGGAGGTCATATTCTTCAATAATCTCAGTCCCCTGAAAAGACATATTCCCCATGGCATTGTCAGTTATGCATGCACAATAGCCGGCATTTAAAACCCTTTTATACCTCTCGGCAAACCTGTCCAGCCGGATTTCGAGATCTTCTGCATCCTGCCGGGGAGGCAAAACCTCAACATGGAACAAATCGTAATTGCTGTTCATTTACCAATCTCCTACTCATTCTCTGATTGATATAGTACAGCTATAAATCCTGCCAATCTTGTAATTTAATTATAATTTTTGTACTTTTTAATACTCATATTTCAATCTAACATAGTAATTATCCATTAAATTCCCACGTGCCAGATATTTATCTGAGGGTTCACCGGTCTTAATATCTGCACCAGCCTCTATCTTCATACCATCCGTAAGTGCAAAAGCAACTCTTGGGGCGAGATATATCTCCGGATGAAAATATCCGGCATTTAATGCCAGATAGAGTTTGTCATGAAAAAAGTTATTATGCAGATGAATAATAACAAATGCAATATGCTGAACCGGCTGATTAAAGTAGTTATTGAACTCATTGATTAGAAGGTCATCAATAACCGGAGAATATATAGTACCGCTCTTATCAAAGTTTATTATATATTGATAGATGATATTCAACTGGGCAAAAGTACTGCCGGGGAGAGTTCCTGTAATTTGTGAATTAAGGGTTATATCAGAATTCCTAACACCTGGCCTGGTTCCATCAAGATCTTCAGTAAGATTAACAGCCAGTTCCTCAACCAGAGCTATACCACCAAAACTTGTGCTGTAGGAACCACCAAGGGTATGATTTCTTGAATACACAGATTCAGCATCTCCTGTAAGTGTGGCTCCGTTGGTTAAATCAGTCAGATCAAAATTTGGAGTCTGTTCAATATAGTAGGCATAGTTCAGCTGAAGATCAAAACCGGTAGATAAATGATTATAAGCTAAAAAGAAAGAATGCCCATTATCTATCATATATGGATCTGAATCAAACAGAATATCTATATCTACATCCTGATAGACCATGTTTACAGGATTAGTTGGTTCATAATCCGGGCGTGGAAAAGGAACATATATAAGTTCTATGGAATCGTCAAAATTAGGATAATACACAATTTGTGCCAGTAGATCGGCCCGTCTGCCATCATAGGGATCATCCAGGCTAAGCTTATATGCATGCTCACTATTCACAATATTTAATGGACTGAAAACATCCACCATTCCCGGAGAGACAATTTTCTGTCCAAAGGAAAGATCAAATTTTTCAAAAGGAATAAACAGATAGGCTTCCTTCAGAATATTTTCAGGTACAATCAGAGAAGGATCACCAAGAGGATCATAAAACAGGTTAGCTGAAATTATAAAATCAACAGCATAATTAAATAGACTGCCGGACAAAGCAGGCTGAAAATAAAAACGACTCCTGATGTTATCATATGGTGTAGAGGGTTCCAAATCTCCATAATAGTCAGCGAAAATTATTCCCTGGATTTCAACAGCAGAAAGGGGTAAATAAATAAAGAATACTAGAATTACTATACTTATTTTTTTAAACATTTTATTTATTAAAACCTACCTGTTCTTAAGAAATCTTGAGGTAAAATAACGATCCGGAATAATATCAGTACTGACATTCGTCATCTCGATTATCGATCTATGACCAGTCTGGATATTCTCCATTTCAATTACTGTAGGATAAATATATTGTCCAAGAACGATAGAATCTTTTACACGATACTCCTTAACCAGCTCGCCGGCAAGATCGTAATAATCTCTTCCATACATAATAAAATCATCTTTCCTGTAATAATTTATCATGTAACTAAGCTTCATATCCTGTCGTCTCTTAAGAGTTTTTCCATATTCTTTCACAGTATAACAGAGAGTTCCATCCAGGATCACTTCACCAAGGAATTCCTGAGTATAATCTGCTCTTGCCTTGGAAATAAAATCACTGTAGGAAAAATCACTCCCCATAAAATATCCACCACCGGATGTAGCAAGGGCTATCCTTTTTACTCTTTTAACAGCAGGAAGATAAATCCACATTACGTTCTCGTCACCATTTAAGAAAGAATTAATAAGAAGGCCGGTATTCCGGACAGAGGGGGGATAATCAAAAAGAAATAATCTGCTGACCTGATTCTCATCAATAGTTTTTTGATAAGCATCAGCTTTAATCTCCCGTACTTCCCCATTGGCAGAAATCAGCTTGACTGAAAGGGAAGCTGTCAGATTAGGAATAAATGCAGTCACTTCATACCCATCAAGAATTTCATCTATTGTTATATCCTGGGGGAATAGGCTGAAAGAAAGAAAAATAAATATCAGTATAAGATATTGCTTCATGTTAAATCCTTTTTATGAAATTTATCCCTTTTTACTTTATAGGGAAGTATAATAATAGGTAAAAGATAGACGCTTAAGAAAAATGAAACAAATAGAGAAGAAAAAAGTAATAAACCTAGAATTCGTGCTCCTCTGAAGGATGAAAGGAAAAGTACAGAAAACGAAACTATAGATGTTAGAAAACTGAGAAATATAGGTTTTCCACTGTAGTTAATAATAAAAGAAAACCCATCCTCTACAGATTCAAGACTTGAAAGTGAATCGATAGCTCCCAGAGTATGGATACTGTAATCTATAACCAGTCCAATTATAATAGCCACAAATATAATGCTGAAAGCATCAATACTAATTCCGGCCAGACTGATCAGTCCAAAAGAAAATATCATACTGATAAACCCCGGGATCAGGCTTAGTAATGCCAATCTCATCTTTTTATAAAAAAATAAAACCATTATAAAAATCATGAAACTGCCAATGGAAAATGAAAAAATCCAGTTTTTCTTAAGGGAGATCTCTTCAGCTTTAAGTTCACTGACCATTCCATGAACTTTTATAGTCCATCCATCAGGTAAGATAGTATTAATCTGATCAATTAAGCTGTAAAATTCTGTCAAGGTATCTACATTTTGGTAATAGAGAAGACCTTTCACAGAACAAACCCGATATGAGGCATTTACCAGAGATTCGTACTCCAGGGGATCAACGCTGGAAGAGTAATAGAGAAGATACTGTTCAATAATAAAGGAACCCATTATATCAGTGTTTAACAGCATATCTCTGTCACCTTCAAAATAGTAACTCAACTGCTTTAGAACTGTTAATAAAGAATATGAATAACCTACAACATCGCTGCTGTCCAGCAGATTATGAATTTCCT
>CBDVAD010000287.1:0-5127 GCA_965371875.1 uncultured bacterium | reverse complement strand
TAGGAAACATTAATGTCAAATAGGATAGATAAGATTATTCAAAAGATCAATTCTCTTTCAGACACTGAGTTACTAAATCAACTATCAGAAGCTCCTGATACTTTTGATGGAAAAGGAAGTTTTGATGAGAGAAGAATTGAACTTCAGAATCTCGATAAAATAATTATAAAACTTAAAAATGACAAAATACCATCTAAAATGAAACAGATCCAATTACTGAAATATATGGAATTGAGTAAGAGAGGATGGTATAAGCTGTATAGTGATATTATGGATCGGGAAGGATAGAATAGAGATTATCTGATTTATATTCAATGAATAATGAAATCAGTAAACGGGGCTTATCCAGGGGTTAGAAAGTTTGTCTCTATAGACACTGAAGTAAATAAAATTGAGTTTATAGATTCTAATAAGGTTAATAAATGAACATAGTATTTGTCACAGGGGCAGGCATATCCCGGGAAAGTGGAATCCCCACATTCAGGGGGAAGGGTGGGATATTCAACGAAGATGATAACGATGCAGAAGAGGAACTGACCATTTCCCGGTTTATGGAAACTCCTGAAAAGTCCTGGAAATTTTTAAGAAAAATATTCGAAGCTGGTAAGGGTAAAAAGCATAACAGGGCCCATGAAATTATAGCTGCATTGGAAAATTCAGTTGTAATAACCCAGAATATCGACTCTTTTCATGAAGATGCAGGAAGCAAAACTGTGTATTATCTACATGGAGAATTTGGTACAGGTACATGTACTTCCTGTAAGAGGAAGTCAGAAGTTAAAGAGAGATGTGAATGTGGTGGATGGGTAAAACCGGATATTGTATTCTATGATGAAATGCTGGATATGGATGTATATATTGCGGCCGCGGAAGCAGCAGAAAAAGCTGATATATTTGTAATAATTGGCACAACCGGATTAGTTTACCCTGCTGCTAATATTCCCAAAAGTGCTTCCGCAGCAGGGGCCAGGATTATAGAAATAAATCCGGAAGAAAGTACATATACCGAGAATATTACTGATATTTTCATAAAGGAAAAAGCTGTCAGGGGAATGGAAAAGCTGCTTGAAGAAGTTTTCTGTCTTGAGTATACGAATGGAAAACTTAAGAACTATAAGGAATGGAAAAGAAATTTTAATATTGATTCTCTGGTTCAGGAGTTCCCTTCCTTAGAAAGCTAGAACCGGAAAACAAGACCCAGTTTTACCTGCAGGTAGTGCATCTTATCCACTGTAGAAAAGCCTTCGGCAACAAGTTCTTCATCCGTATTCCATGCGTGGTGGTAGTCGCTGGATAGTCGTATCCCGGTAATTCTGTTAAAGAAGAAAGCTATATCTGTACCTATAAAAAAACCATTTATTCCACTGGTTTGATCAGAATAAGCAGTGGTTCCGGATAATACATAGGGGAAGGCTGCTACCGTTGTCCAGGGAGAGCCATATAAATCCATTTCCCAGCTGCTTGAAATGTAGGATAGGGATAAAAGGGGTGAAGTTATAGAGCTTATCAGAGGTTTTAACACATCTTTGCCCCCCTCAGCGTAATCCCAGTCGTTGCAATGGGTGGTGTTATAAATACCATAGATCCCGGGACCAAGAAAAAGATTTTCTGTAATTTGAAACCTGTAACAGAAAAGATATTCCAGATAGATGGGTTCTCCGCCAAAGGCAAGACCAATACTGGCATAGAGCTTGCGACCCTTGAAGGCAAAATCTATATATCCTCCCCCGTAGAACGATGATATACCGTCCTTTACATCCTGTGTAAACTCGGGAGTAAAGGGAATTTGGGTGTCATCTGTCTGTGTCCATCCGGTAAAAGCTCCACCCCAGCCTGTAGATACTTCAAGAAATGTCGGATAGAGAAAGTCATCCTTCGCTGAGGAACGGGCATCAATAATAGAGAATATGTAGGATGACAGTAAATAGCTCCCTCCTATTAGAATAGTCTGCAATCCCTGGTCATAAAAGCTTTTATCTTCGTAATAGCTTCTTCTGTCCCATACATCTGTCAATGCCGATACATCGGTTGAGTCGAGATTCTGCTTTTTTTGCATTGTCCCCCTTATCTGATCGGCCATGAGCAAAAGAATAGGGATCATAGTTCCTGGCAGTACATAACCCATATTTTTATAACCATTGTAAACATACCCCTGTCCCGGGATCCATGCAGCCTTCATCGCCTGTCGGGGATCTGTACTTTTTCTGGGTATTTTCCCAAGTAGAATTAGATCCTCTATCTCAATTTCACGTTCCAGTTCTCTGTTAAGGGTAACATTTCTTCCCTCAGAGATATTCACCCGGCCTAAATAGTGTTGGTGACCAGCAGCTCTTATTTCAACCTCGTATTTTCCAGGTTCCAATCCTGTAAGTTTCAGAGGTGTTACTCCGATAAACTCCGAGTTAAGGAAAACATGTGATCCTTCCGGTATCGATTCTACAGTAAGGGATCCCTTGCTTTCAATTACTTCAAGATTTACAGACCCTAAACGAACGGAGTCACCAACTTCGATACGATCACCTGATTCCAACAGCCTGCACTTACTTCCTTCAATACTCACCATTTCTACCACAAGGTTGGCAACAGCAATCTCCTCCCGCATAATAATATTATCCTGGTCGTCTTTGATTGGATATATTCGGTATATTGAGAGGAGATCACCGGGCTCTACTCCCATAAGCTCACCGACGGAGGTATAGATGAAGCCTTCATCAATACCTGTCACTTTACCGGATAACTCGACCCTGCTGCCTATTTTCTTTACAATATTACTCACTGCTGCAGCTAAATCATCACCATTACGAATCTGGATACTTTCGGCCAGTTCTACAGAGCCTTTTTCTACATCCACAAGGCGCAGGGACAGCATGTATTTGATATAACTGCTGTCATAACGACCAATAGAACCAAACACAATTTTCTGAACATTGAGAATAGTTCCAAGCCTGGCAGCTGTAGCAGCATTTGTAATTCCGGATAACTGAAGCTGCTGTTCTTCGAGAATTACTTTAAGGTTGTTTCTCTCTACAAGATGGAAAAATGGTAATTTAGAAAACTCGGTCTGGAGGAGCTGTTCGACCAGTCTGGCTGTTTCCTGTTCCACTCCAATAGCCTCAACGCTGGTAACAGCAAGACTGATAGTTTGAGCGGAGAGAAGTGTAGAAGATACAAACAGAACAAAAATGAATATAACAAGATTTCTTTTCATATTTTTTCATCCTTTAAACATGCTGTTTACCGGAAAAATTGAATTTGTTGTTACGTTTTGTCTGATAATATTGTTAGAAGTAATTATATTAGAGGATGATCGGAAAAGCAAGAAAATATGTAGCAAGTGAAAATTTCAGGAATAGATTGACTTGTAATCAGTGCTCTGCTATTATTGGTTAATGTTTTGGGAACGTTCCCAAAAGGAGAATGATTTGTTTCATAAACCTACAATAATAGATGTTGCAAAACGGGCAAAAGTTTCAAAAAGTACTGTAGCAAGGGTTTTGTCAGGTAAAACATATGGTGTTGGAGCCAAATCAAAAGAAAGGGTAGTGCAGGCAGTAAGGGACTTAAAATATATACCCAATACACTTGCTTCAGGACTTCGAACCAGTAAAACAAAAACAATTATTCTAATTATTCCCTCTGTTTCCAATATTTTCTGGGCTGAAGTAGCCAGAGGTGTTCAGGATACATTGGATAAAGAGGGTTATAATTTAGTTCTTGCCAATAGTGACTGGAATGTTGAAAGAGAGAGACGATATCTGCAAATGGCAGAAAGCAGCCAGGTGGATGCAATACTGATTAATGCGCCTCATATGGGAATGGAAGAGTTTGATGTTCTTAAAAAAATAGATTGTCCTGTTGTTTTAATTGGAGACCATGAAATTAATGATCTATATCCTGTAGTTGCAACTGATAATTATTTGTCTGTTAAAAAGGCATTGGATTACTTGTACGAGATCGGCCATAGGGATATAGCCTTTGCATATGACAGCAGGCTTGATGTTGGTAATTTTTCATGCAGCAGAATAAAGGGATATAGGGAATTTTTTTCAGAGAAAGGGATTTCTTTACGGTCTGATCTAATATTTCAGGTTCCAATGACAATGATGGGTGGAAAACAGCTTGCTGAAAAAGTCAAAAATATTAGTTCATTGCCGACAGCATTATTATGTACAAATGATATTTTGGCATTTGGTTTTATGAATGAAGCGAAATCTCTGGGGCTTTCTATTCCAGGTGATATCTCAGTAATCGGTATGGATGGGATCGCTTTTAGTGAGGTAATTTCCCCGAAACTTACAACTATCAGTAAAAATAAATATGAAATTGGACGATTAGCTGCTGCTATTGTACTTAAAGAAATTAGTGGAAAGAATTTTGAGCTGAAAAATAAACTGGATACTGAATTACTGGTTCGGGAATCTACAATTCCAATAAAATAATGGAGAGAATATGGATAATAAAATGATTATTGATGCTGCAACTTTTACTGACAGAGCAATTGCGGCAATGGTAGCTCTTGGAGTAGGGGATGCAGGTGGGGATCTTGGAAGGGATGATGCTGCAAGGAGAAAGTACGGTATTATTACAAAGCTTCTTCCTGAATGCAGGAGTACTGATGATACGGAGTTCACTGTTCTTACAGCCCGTGCCTTACTTGATAATAAAGACAACTACACTGCTAAAGCAGTTGCAGATACCTGGCGTGAACTGGTTCTTGCGGATGGAGGTGCTAAGGAAAGAGGTGGGATGCCCCTTTACGGTGCACTTTGGAATCTTTCCCAGGGAATTGAGCCTCCCTGGTCCGGTATCGATAATACCCTGAACAATGATGACGGAGCGGCAATGCGTGCTGTTCCTTCTGGTATTATTGCCAATGGAGATCCTGATGAAGCAGCACGTCTGGCAGCAATAGATGCTTCTGTGAGTCATGATAAAGACGGAATATGGGGAGCACAGGCAGTTGCTGCCAGTATTGCAGTGGCCCTTCATGGAGGTTCAGTAGATGAGGTAATTGAAGCCGGACGGAATTTTCTTCCTTATGACAGCGGGTTAGGTCGAAGAATGAAAATTGCAATTGACATTCTGGATGAGGTTTCTGATCCCGTTGTTCAGTAAGAGATGCTCCAT
>CBDVAD010000286.1:0-5131 GCA_965371875.1 uncultured bacterium | reverse complement strand
CCATGCATCCTTAGCCTGGTCGGGACTTCGTCCCTGCTCGGCCATGCAGCCTTAGGAGTTATTATGCTAAACCTTTATGACAGACCCTTTGTATATTTCCCCCCCAAACCGAATAAGTTTATCCTTGCACTTGGAAGGTTGTATAACAGGTACTATTACATGCCCGGCCATGAACATATGGTAAAGTCTGTTATATGTGAAGGGGAGGATAATATTCGCCGGCTGGCTTCTGACAAAAGAAACAGACTTATTTTTCTCTCAAACCATCCAACCCATAGTGACAGCCAGGTAATTATAGAAGCATTCAGACAGACCGGTGTAACTACTAATTTCATGGCTGCATATGATCTTTTTTTCAGACAAAGTAAATTCAACCGATGGGTCATGCAGAAGGCAGGCTCTTTTTCTGTAGACAGGGAATCTTTCAACTCTGAACCTATAAAGGAGGCTGTAAACATCCTCTTGAAGGGTAAGTATCATCTGACTCTATTTTCGGAGGGACGACCTTATCTGCAAAATGATCTTATTACACCTTTTCAAAGCGGGGGTGCATTTATTGCTGCCTCTGCACAGAAGAGACTCGATGCAAGAGGAAAAGGAGAAAGGATCCTTCTTGTTCCTGTTGCAATTAAACTGACCCACAGTGAAAACTGCAGGGGTAAAATTTTAAACATGCTTGAGAGCCTGAATAAATTTCTTGATATTACTCCTGACAATAAGCTGAAAATAGAGGATGCCATTGACCAAACCGCATTAGCTTTAATGGAAGAAGGCTTAAAATCATTCGGGTTTGGCCCTTCAAAAGGTAAAACAACAGAGGATCGGCAGAAGTATTCAGGAGAGATGATAGTAAAATCCCTTGAAAAGGAGATGAGCATTCTTCATGAATCAGAGAAATCCTTAAATGAAAGAGTTATATTTATAAGAGGTGATATCCATAAGGTTATGCTTGCCACAAATGGTGACAGCAAATTATGGGCTCTTTCCCGGGTTCGGGCACAGAAAATAATGCTTGCTATGAGGATTCTAAGCTATCCCACTGATTATCTCAAAAAAAATCCAACACTGGATCGATGCGGAGAAATAGTTGAGAGGCTGATAGAAGACAAACAATCCAAAGCCATTCCCCCGTACTGCAAACGAAAGGCAATCGTTCGATTCGGGGATGCTTTCAGTCTTTCAGAAATTGATCCATCAGGCAAAATGACCAAAAATGAATTACTCTCTGAAACAACCAGGTTCGGAGAGAGTTCGATACAGGAAATGCTGGATAATATTAATATAACCAACTTATATCCCGGGGGAGAGTTATTTTAACCGGGAACTAATAAGATTACTATAATTTCTGCATAAAGATAATCAAATCATAGTCTCTTCTGAGGAAGTATTTGTTATGTCCCTCAATGTTCGTTTTTCCGTTGGATGTTGACTATTTTTCCCCTGATCTCAGCCCCGATATTACAGTCTTTTAGCCGCAACCGATCAGAATATTTTTCCTCCCAGATGGTGACTGGTAGAATATCTGCCCCTCCGGTAAGAACTTCATCAACAGAAACTCCCCTTCCCAGCTTATTTAGAAAGAGTCTCCTTGATGTCGCTACCATTACAAATCCGACATCTCCATAGGCTTCAGAAAAACCACCATCACCGCATATAACAAGACCACCGACTTTAACAGGGTTCTCTTCTTTATCAATACGAACAGGTATATGACCGTTATAAATTTTAAGAGGAGGGGATAATTTATTATCACTAAAATCCCGAAGAATATCTGTTATCATAGCTTTTCCAGCTTCCGGATCATTAAGAATGGTGTAATAGTGAGCTTTCTTCTCTCTATGTGTACTGGAATCTTCAATCATCAATCTTGGAAAAGTCTGCATTGACATTTTACCGAATGTCCACGAATTCCGCCCTTTCCAACCCTGATAAAACAGATCAAGAAAAGCCTGGGGAGGGTCCTTCATTTCAAATGATGATTTATAGATACTGGTTAATGTATCAAATAAAGCGCGCCCCTTGTATTCCCTGCCAAGAATATTAACAGGAGTAAGTTTCCCGGTGTTATCAACAGGAATAATTGCATGGAAACTCAGAATCCTGTTATCAACTCTATACAGCGCTCCAACATTGGCAATATGCTTCATCTGACGCTGCAGTCTTATGTTAGTCTTAAACTGATAAGCAAGGTCAGATAATAGTTTTTCCTCTTCAGGCGAAAGCAGGGCCGTGAATTCAGGATCTACAGTTGGTAGATCCTGATCTATAAGACGGTGAGTCTTATTATTCAGGGTACAGTACAGGTCATTATTTTCATCAGCAAAGAGCGAGCTTAGAGGAGCTTCAATATTAAGTTCTTCATTTCTGGAAGCCTCCAGTTTCCAAAGAATAACGGCAACTACTTTTTGCATTTTTGCCAGATCGTCTCTTGAGTAGTGACTGTCAAAAATAGCTGCATCAGGATAAAAACCGGCTGAAGGGTCGACCGTATAGTTTTTCACTGCAAATTCTTTTAGATTATTAAGAGATATTTTGTAGTCCTCTTCAAGGAGTGCACTGTGTCCATAGCGAAGCTGGATCCGTACAAGATCACAGATAAGCTCTCTACTGCCCGCTGCAGCACCCATCCAAAGAAGATCATGATTACCCCAATTTAACTTTATCTCAGGAAAATCTATCAGATAGTCGAGAATAGCTGCCGTATCCCTTCCCCGGTCAGGAATATCCCCATTTATAATATACTTATGCACGAGCTGAGTTCTGAACATATTTGTCAGATCTAAAATAACCTGAAAGTGTATCTTATTTTCAAGCAGACTCCGAATTAGTACCTGCTGGTAAAGTCCTGTTCTGCTGCCGCTTTTATCCTGATTGGAATTACTGACCAGTTCATTAATTATTGCCGGAAATGCAGTTTTATCAACCGATTTATCAAAATTTTTACGGGTCAGTTTAGACCCTGTATGAGAAACCAGTTTGGCAAGACTGGTAATATATTCAGAAGTTTTCACATAATCAAAACTGGCACGGGTCTCATCTTTTTCCAAAAACTGTACAGGATAATAACAGAGCTTGAGCAGTTCCAGTGAAAAATCAGAATCAAGGTCCGGCAGAACTTCGCTGATCTTCCGTTTTACAGTTCCGGCTTTGTTGTTGATTATATGAAAGAATTTATTGCCCTGCCCATGGATGTCAGCAAGATAGCAGGTCGTCCCGGCAGGAAGTTCAAGAACAGCCATCAGCTCCGCCAGTTCCGCCATCTTCTGTTCATGATTATTTTTCAGCATCTGTCATCTCCCAACAAGTCTGAATAATACACCATTTGTTTGGATTCGCCTAATGGTATATATGGTCCTATTTGAGATGAGATACCATAACCCCTCCAGGGACGACAACCAAAAGTCTTAGAAAAGACTAATTAGAGAGTTGAATTATAAAAATTTTCAATAATTTTTTTTGTCAATTTGCTATTGTCTTTTGTGGTAAGGGAGTCTCATCGAACCAACCCGGATCTGACACTTATCTTCTTTGACCGTAAAGAATAATGTATTATTTTCAAAAGTCCAGGTATAAGTTCCCTTCACCGCACTTTCTCCATCACAATAACTATCCGTTTCAAAGGTAAACTCATTGCCATCGACAGAATAGATTCCTTTCATTACAGAAGTTAATTCTCTTAACGTCCAACTGCCGTCTTCATTGAATATAAATCGATAGAACCCGGAAATCGCCTCAAATGTGCCTGTTGGAAATGTGCCTGGTGGAACTGTACTTGTTGGAACACTCGATTTGGAGCAGGAAGACAGTGGAAACAGCAGTAGTGAGATACAAATTATCATAACAATTCTTTTCATATTTCCCTCCATCATCGATGCAGGAGGAAGGACAGAAGTTTCAAACTGTTTGCGACACCATTTTGGGTAAGAAATCCACAATGATAACTGAATTAATAATCAGATACATCGAATAAAATTCACTTGAATTTATAATAGCACGACATTAATACGCTGGCAATAGGGAGTCGGATCATAATATTGACATAACCGATAAAATTCTTACTCTGCCTTAATACTATGGTCATGGATAACTATGATATCTACTGATAAACAAGACCTTGATAACATTAGGGTCTTTCTCCTATAATTTATTACTATGAATAATGTAGTCATCATCGGTGCCGGCCCGACAGGTCTTTTTGCTTCATCTCTTCTTCTTGCGAAAGGGTATTCGGTAGATCTCTATGATCAAAACAGGAAAGCAGGTCAAAAGCTTCTTTTAGCAGGGAAAAGCGGTCTTAATTTGACAAACCAGATGGATCCGGAATCTTTCTCAGCAGCCTATGGCAGCCATCAGGAACAGATGAAGCCTTCTCTTATCCAATTCAGTCCCGCCGATCTTCGTCTCTGGCTGAAGGATTTGGGCGTAGAGACCTTTACAGGATCAACGGGACGTATTTTCCCGGTTTCTTCCAATGCAGGGACATTACTCTCTCTCTGGATGGACTCTCTGCTCTCCTACAAAAATTTCCGGTTTTATCCCGAACATCGCTTAATGAAGATAGAAAAGGGATCTCTTTATTTTGAGAAAGAAAATAAAATTCTTACTTTAAACCCTCCCCTGGTGGTAATGGGACTGGGGGGTGCAAGTTACCCATCCACAGGTTCTGATGGGCAATGGCATAATTTGCTGGAAAAAGATGGTATAAAAACAATTGCTTTTAAACCTATGAACTGCGGCTTTGAATGTCCATGGTCACCTTTTTTTAAGGAGAAGTTTAATGGTTCGCCTCTAAAGAATATAAAGCTGACTCATCAGAATCAGACAGCAAGAGGGGAAACCATGATCACTTCCTATGGAATGGAAGGAGGGCCTCTCTATAAATTCAGTAGGGAAATAAGAGACTCTATTGAGGAAAATGAGAGAGCCGTTGTGTATATGGACCTGACTCCTGATCTGTCCCAGGAGGAGGTTTTAAAAAGATTGAACCGCAAGCGGGGAAAAAACAGCCGTTCCAATCATCTTCGAAAACAGGTAAACCTCTCACCTGTTAAACTCGCCCTGCTTAGGGAGGTGACAGAAAAAACTGTTTTTGATGATTTTTCCTTCCTGTCACTAACAATAAAAAAGCTGC
>CBDVAD010000285.1:0-5151 GCA_965371875.1 uncultured bacterium | reverse complement strand
ATAAAGACCTTCACCCTCAAAAATGGGGACGGAGGTAGATTCAGAGAGAAAAAATAAATAAAATCTCTTATATTTAAAAGCAGCAGCTCAAATTCACCAGTACTTATATATATGAGAAAACCAAGATACACACCTATCGGTGCAGAATATCATGTTACTGCCAGAATTAATCGTGGGGAATTTGTCCTCGAATCAAAAGTAATAAAAGAATTATTCCTTCACACAGTTAAAAGAGCTAAAGAAAAGTACTCTTTTAAACTACGAAATTTCACTATTATGGATAATCATATACACTTTCTTATCAAACCAGGGAAAGACGAGAATCTGTCTAAGATAATGCAATGGGTTTTGAGTGTCTTCGCAAGACATTTCAATAAGCTTTTTAATTTAAAAGGGCATGTCTGGTATGATCGTTTTAAAAGTACTGTTATTGAGAGTTTTCAACAGCTAATAGCTACTTATAAGTATATCTGTAACAATCCTGTAAAAGCAGGAATAATAAAAAATCCGGAAGAATTTCTATATGGAGCTTTATGGTTTATCCGTCACAGGAGATTTGATCTTATTGAACCTCCTGATCAGTATATATTAATTACATTACCAGATCCTTTTACACTACTATTGATTAGCGATTGATTTACTTTGCCTGCAAAAGACTCAAGTTTATACTCATAGCTTCAGATGCAGAGCGTATACCCTTGCAAATCCCTTCCCAAGCCGGTATAGTAGCTGACTATGAAAAAGAAAAAACTAATAACATCAGCATTACCCTATGTAAATAATATCCCCCATTTAGGAAACCTTATTCAGGTACTCTCAGCAGATGTCTTTGCACGATTCTGTAGAGAAAAGGGTTATGAAACACTCTATGTCTGTGGTACAGATGAGTATGGTACTGCAACAGAAACAAAAGCCCTTCAGGAAGGTGTAACCCCCAAAGAACTTTGTGATCATTATTATAAAATTCACACTGAGATATACGAGTGGTTCAATATTAAATTTGACAGCTGGGGACGAACTTCCACACCTGAACAGACAGAGATAGTACAGCATATTTTTAAGAAGTGTGATGACGCCGGTTTAATTCGTGAAGGGACAATTAATCAGCATTATTGTGAAAGTTGTGACAGATTTCTTGCAGACAGGTATGTTCTTGGTGAATGTCCCTTCTGTGGATCAGAAAATGCCAGAGGTGATCAGTGTGAAGACTGTGGTAAATTATTGGATCCTTCTGAACTTGTAAACCCCAGATGTAATACATGCGGCAAAAAGCCTGTAGGGAGAGATACAAAACATCTCTATCTGGATCTGCCTAAAGTTCTTCCTAAATTACAGCAGTGGATGGACAAGGCTTCCATTGATGGATTCTGGGCGCGAAATGCAGTGCAGATGACAAAAAGCTGGATTCGTGACGGTCTTAAGGAGCGCTCCATAACCCGTGACCTGAAATGGGGCATACCCGTACCTAAAGAGGGTTTTGAGGGCAAGGTCTTTTATGTCTGGTTTGATGCTCCTATTGGATACATATCTATGACCATGACCCATACAGATAAATGGGAGGAATGGTGGCGAAACCCCGAGGAAGTTGAGCTTTTTCAGTTTATGGGTAAGGATAATATCCCCTTTCATACTGTAGTTTTTCCATCTTCTCTTTTGGGCACAGGTGAAAAATGGACAATGCTTCATCATATGTCATCAACAGAATATCTTAATTATGAGGACGGTAAGTTTTCCAAGAGCAAGGGGATAGGAGTTTTCGGTACTGATGCCAGGGATACAGGTATTCCTTCTGATGTATGGAGATTCTATATTTTTTATAACAGGCCGGAAAAATCAGACTACCAGTTCAGCTGGAAGGATTTTCAGGAGAGGGTTAACAGCGAGTTGTTGGGTAATCTTGGTAACCTTGTAAACAGAACACTTATTTTTATAAACAAGTTTTACGACGGCAGGATACCTGAAGCTGATGATGATTCTGAAATGATAGATCGAATAAGAGAATATGAGGCAGAAATTACAGAGCATTTTGAAAAAGCACAGCTTAGAGATGCTCTGCGGAAGATACTTTTTCTATCTTCTTTTGGAAACAAGGCTTTTCAGGAAGGTGAACCATGGAGAACCAGAAATAGTGAACCTGCAGCAGCAGCAGGTTTAATAAAACATCTTGTTTATCTGGTCAGGGATCTTGCAATAATGATCGAACCATATATTCCCGATACTTCTGCAAAGATTGCATCATTTTTAGGAAATCCTGATATGAGCTGGGATAGATTAGGTATATTTGATGGTATTGATAAATTCGGAGAATCGGAAATACTGTTTAAGAAGCTGGAAGATGATTTTATAAATGAATTAAGAGAGAAATTTGCTGGAAGCCAGGAAGAAAGGGCAGCTAAAGAGGCAGGTGAGGGAAAAGTGGACAATAACGTAGAAGACATAGTAGAAGAGAAGTCACTTAAAGAACAATTCGTAGAAAAGGTTGATTTAAGGGTTGCGAAAATAACTGCAATTGAAAGACATCCGGAAGCAGATAAATTGTACATAGAAACCATTGATGTGGGAGATGAGGAACCAAGGCAGATAGTTTCAGGTCTGGTTCCTTATTATAAAGAAGAGGAACTTCTTAATCGTAATATAATTCTGGTATACAATCTTAAACCTGCCAGGTTACGTGGTGTGAAAAGTCAGGGTATGCTTCTTGCTGCTGATAATACACCGGAAGGTTCAGAGGAGCGGGGTGATGTTGAGGTTATCTTTGCAGACTGGGCGGAGCCGGGATCACGAATAAATCTTGAAGGTAATACTGTTCCTGAAGGGGATAGTCCCAAAAAACTTAAAGTGAATCACTTTTTTGATATCCCTCTGAAGGTAGAAGGGAATATTATTAAAGTGGGGGAAACTGTTCTTGAAGTATCTGGAAAGACATTAAAAACAAATGTTGTAGCCGAAGGAGAGGTGGGGTAATTCCCGCCTCTGTTCCTGATGAGCGATCAGAGCATCTATCCTGTTGAATTATCAAAACTTCCAGGAAGCAGTAATATTCTGCAGTCTTCCTACTGGGGAAGTCTGAAGGGTGACTTTGGATGGAAACCGTATTCCTTTGAGTTTAATGGAACAGAACTGCTGGTTTTAGTCAGGAAAGTTTTTGGAAAATATTCGATAGCTTATATTCCCCACGGACCACGATTAACATATAGAGATCAAACAGGTTCCAAACTTAAGGCTATTGGACTGGAAGTAAAAAAAAGTCTTCCTTCAGGATGTTTTTTATTAAGATTTGATCTTCCATCAGGAATCTATCAGGTGGATCCTGTTATATTTAATATGAAACCTGAATTAAAAAAAGCAGCTTCTGATATTCAGCCTCCTGATACTGTTATTATTTCTCTAAAGGAAAATGAGGAAGATATTCTTGGAAGGATGAAGTCAAAAACCAGATACAATATTCGTCTTTCTTTTCGCAAGGGTGTTCTCGTTTATAAGGCAGGAATGGAAGCTCTGGATGAGTGGTATAGCTTATATGAAGAGACGGCCTTACGGGACAAGATAACAATCCATTCCAAAGAGTATTACAGGAAAATATTTGAGCGATCCGGGGAAGAACCTGGATCTATAGAAAATCCGGAGATGGTATTGTTTAAGGCAGTTTATAATAATCAGCTGCTGGCAGGAATAATTGTTGCTGTATACGGCAGCAGAGCCACATATCTGTATGGTGCTTCATCCAATGAAAACAGAAACCTTATGCCGGCTTATGCTCTCCAGTGGGAGGCAATAAAATATGCAAAAGAGAAAGGTTGTGTCGAGTATGATCTTTTCGGGATCCCTCCTGAAAATGATCCTGATCACCCTATGAGTGGTCTTTACCGGTTTAAGACAGGGTTTGGAGGTGATATTCTTCATCGGCCCGGATGCTGGGATCTGCCGTTGAAACCTGTTGTTTACAGAGTGTACAGATGGGCGGAATTTGTCAGATTATTTTATTATAAAAAATTACGAAAAAAATAAACGCAATTTTATGATACATTTGTAGGGGCAGTCCATAGGATCGATTTATCGACCCTAGCGGCTGCCCATACGGTTACGGTAGATCCAACACAATCTGCCGGAATTTATCACCCCTGTCAAATTCATTAAGAAACATACCAAAAGATGTAGCTCCAGGCGAAAATATTACTGATTCTCCCGATTGGCTCTCAGCAGCAGCATATTTCACAGCAGTTTCCAGATTACTATAGGGACCCTTATAAGAGATGCTTTGATTATCCAGAAGAACCATTAGTCTGTCAGTGGCACTTCCCTCCAGCAAAAGAATACTTTTTGCCAGTGAGAATGCTTCAATAGTACCATCAAAATCGAGTTTCTTGTCGGTACCTCCTGCAATAAGCCAGAATGGCGTTCTGCAGCCTCTCATTGCCGCTGCTGTAGCCTGGGGAATAGTAGCAGCACTATCGTTGTACCAGTTAACACCATTTTTTTTTGCTATCAATTCCATTCTATGGGCTATTCCGGTAAATTGTTTAAGTCTGTTGCTGATTTGTTCAGCATCAATATTTGATAATCGTAGTATTAGTGCCGCATAGAGCATATTAAGTCTATTGTGTTCTCCTGGAATTTTTATCTTTTCGGGTAGAACTTTTTCCAGATGACCATCTATCCTGCTGTATCCGATCCTGTCCCGGATAAAAGCCCCTTCTATATTCTCAGGGAGTGGAGATGCTGAAACATAAAATGTCCTGGCAGAACTTTCCAATGCAAACTCTCTGCCGTAATCATCATCATAATTACATATTAGAAAATCATCCGCAGACTGGTTTGCATATATCAGTTTTTTATCGGCTACATACTTATCCATTGATGAATACCTGTTTTGGTGATCCGGCATGATGTTTGTAATAACAGATATCCGGGGAATAAGTAAATTTGTGCTTCCTAAATCTGCAAGCTGCCAGGATGATAGTTCAAGGATAACCGGTGCTCTGTTTTTATCTGTGCAATCATCAATGAAATTGAGTGGGGATGTTGTAATATTTCCACCAAGTTTTGTATCGGTCATAAAAAAACGCATTACATCGTAAACGGCAGATACTGTTGTAGATTTACCCTTGCTTCCTGTTACTGCGATTAGAGGTCTTTTATTATATCTTAGAA
>CBDVAD010000284.1:0-5156 GCA_965371875.1 uncultured bacterium | reverse complement strand
AGCTTCTGTCAACCTGAGTGGTACAGACTTAATGGTACGAACATTCGCAGTAATATCATTACCAACACTGCCGTTACCCCTGGTTGCTGCCAAATCAAGTACACCATTTTTATAATAAAGAACTATAGATACTCCATCAATCTTCTCTTCAACTACAAAAGAGAGAGAGCTGCCTGCCCTGACAACTGTTTTATCCATCCATTCTCTAATATTCTCAACAGTGTACCCTTTGTCCAGACTCAATACAGGAATAGTATGAGTAACTTCAGGAATATCGTTTGACAGATCCGATCCAACCCGGCCGGAAGGAGAATCGGGAAGTCTTAGTTCAGGGTTTTCCAGTTCCAGGGTTAAAAGTCTATCGAACAGGCGATCATATTCCAGATCACTCACAGGAGATTGATTTTTTAAATAGTATTCATGCTGATATAAAGAAAGGAGATCAGAAAGTTTTCTGATCTCCTCTACCAATTCACGTTTATTCATATTGTCAAAGGCCCTTACGCAAAAATGCATCAGGGTACCCTCTGGATCTAAAGCTGTACAAAATTGCACCGCTTTCATCCTGACCAAGAGGACCTACCATAACTTTATAGTTAAATGCATCCGCACTGTCTGTTATAAAAACTGTTACAGGATACATTCCTCCAAGACTGCCGGCTAAATCCAAAGCTGAATACTGCTCACGGTATGCTCCCAGCTGCAGATAATAGGAGTCTTCTGCAAGAACTCTGGTCAAATTATACGTTGCAGCAGCAGGTAAAGGGGCTACCTCTACAGGTTCTGTTACTGATGTAATTTCTTCAACCACCGTATCTACCGCTTCAGTTTCTTCTACAATATCTACAACAGGAGGTCTGAGATCCGAAGGTTCAAGAACAACCTCGACATCCATTACCAATTCATCATCCCCGGGTGGTTCAATTACAGGCTCGGTTACAGTAACTACTAAAGGAAGAATAGGGCTGATATCTTCTACTTCTTCAATTTCTATTACATCTGCTGTCATTGTAACAGCAACAGGTGTTTCATCTGATAAAACCTCTTCAACATCAATTATTGGCAGTTCAGGTAGTTCTGATATAGCAATCTTAGTTTCAGTTTCTTCCAGAATTTCCATACTCATCGCAGTAATTACAGGTCGATCTTCAGCAGGGACTGGAAGTTCAGGGATTTCGTCGCTGATATCCGCACTTGCTACTACAACAGAGGGAACGGAGGCACTCATACCAACAACCAGAGGAATATCATCTTCTACAAGATCAGAAGCTGGAGTAAGTTCAACAAGATCAGGTGTTGGAAGGAAATCATCAGGTTCATCTACATAAACATCTTCAGGAGGCATATTTTCCACAAGAGGTATATCCGGTTCATCTTCTGCCTCTTTGATAAGCTCAGGTACCAAATCTTCAGAGACCAAAACAGGTTCAGATATATCCTCAACTATTACCGCTACTTCTTCGACAAGCTCAGGATCTGAATCATCAGGAACCGGAATAAGATCAAGAACTTCCGGTTTTACTTCTGTATCAGGAATAATCAGACTCTCATCGACACCACCAAGCTCATTGTCTATATATTCCTGAATTAGTGCCAGCTCAGAATATTCGCCGGAAAGAGCAGAGGGGTTAATATCAGGATCAGGATTATAGGGGAGATCTTCATCTGTCCCAGGTCCGGTTGCAACCTGTTCTGATATACTTCCATGAAAAATTTCTCCATATCCAATCCCAACTGATTCTGCAGCATCAAATGAAAGGACAAGAAACAGGTTATTATCCTCAAGTCTCTCGAGAACTATTACATCTACAGATTTCCCTGTGTCAGGATTTGTGACTGTTATTCTGGTATTCTGAGGAAAAGCATTGGAAGCGGCATACATACCAGTTTGAGGGAGATAACCATATCTTGCCACAGATACACTTCCATCCCACACAGAACCAGCCGATACCACTGTACTTACAGCCAACAGTAATAACGTAATAATCGTTTTAGATAATAAATTAATTGCCTTCAGACCCATAACTTAAGTCCTCCAGTTCTATTATCGGGAATTTTAATACACCAGATAAGAAAAAATTACAAAAAACTAAGAGCATAACTGGCCATACTCCTTCCCATTGCTGCAATTCCATTCTCAAAATCTCCTTCATCTATCCACTTTTTATCAATACTAACAGAACCTATTTTAATAAGATCTCCTGTAGCTACTTCTATAAGACGGAACCCTGCCCAGGCAGGTAAACTTCTTCCCTTCACTTCACTGTAAACCAGTTCTACTTCCAAAAGAAATGCAGCACCACCCGATTTAGCCATCTGCATTGAAGCGGATTCCTTATAATGATCAAGTCCAACCTCCGGTACAAACCCTGAAACTGCAGCATTAAAAATTATATGTCCGGCATCAAAAAACTCATTCATAACACCGCTTTCAATAAAATCACTAAACTGCTCCAGATCATCGGCAGAGGCTTCTGTTATTGTATAAAGTAATATTGTTTCTGCAAAAAGTAAAAATGGAAGACAAAAAATCAACACAAATAGAAAAAGTCTCTTAATCATTATTTTCTCCGACAGGTTTTGTAATAGTATCGGAAGAAATTATTGGGAGATTATAGAATTTTTGGTATAGGGGCGTGATATTCCGTAGGCCACGATATGCCGTAGGGGCGACCGGCCGGTCGCCCCTACGGCAGAATACCAGCCTCAACCAGTCGCCTGTCCAGTTCCTCCACAGAATAAACGGGAAGAAGACAGGACTTATCATTACATATCAGAACCTGAGGCTCAATAAGCTCTTTTCTATCCTGAAGCAGAACCCACAATTCATTTCCACTGCCCTTTGCGGTTATAACAGGATAATCAGACCCAAGGAAACTTAGAAGCCGGCTCTTCAACTGACTATAGATCATCTTTTCCGGATCTCCGGCAAGGACAATGTGCCACTTTCTATCTAATAAAAGATTGGCTCTTAGCAGTGTTGAATATCCACCGGGATATGAACTGATAAGCTCTTTCTGAGATCCTATGATACTCTCCACCCTGTTTTTATAAGCCACATTCCCCGTGACACCATAGAGTCTGGCAAAACCTAGTGCAAGAGAATTCAGACCAGAGGGAACCTGTGTATCAAATGAATCAACTTTTCGAACAGGAAGATTCAAAGCACCTTCCGGAGTTGAATAAAAAGAGCCAAGCCCTGTGGAAAGATCTTCTACTGCCCTGCCTGCTATTTCTATGGCAATTTCCACTAATCCAGGATCTTCCAGAACTGGATAAGCGGCAGTGAGACCCATAATCATATAAGAATAATCTGTGATATATGGAGATATTCCAGGGGAACGAATAAGTCCCTGATGGCGATACCTCTCTACAAGAAAAGTCGCCTGATCCTTTACGGCCTGAATAAATCTGGGTTCCTCTGAAACTCTTGCCAATACAGAAAATCCCTCAAGGGCAAGACTGTTTAAATCTGTAAGAACCTTACTGTCCCTGCCTGGCCGGGGTCTTTTTTCTCTCGCATTAAACAGAATAGACCGAAATGAAGATTCATCCAGTTTAATTTGACTATTGTTACTCCCAAGGGGATAAGGAATCCAGCCAGTGACAGGATCTTTACCTCTTTCTCCTGAAAAAACCCTGATATCCCAGAGATTAATTAGTTTTACAGCAATATCTTCCGGTAGAAGTTCTCTAAGTTCCTCGGTCGACCAGGCATAAAAAGCTCCCTCACCAACAGGATCATCTGCATCCTCTGCAGTTGCAAACCCTGAGCTTTTGCCCCATTCATTTTCAATTTTCATATCCCTGAGAAGGTAATCCCCAATATTTATGGCAGTTTGAAGGAAATCCCTTCTGTCAAAGATGACAGAAGCCCGGGAATAGAAAGCCATTAACTGAACATTATCGTAGAGCATCTTTTCAAAATGGGGGATTCTCCACGCCCTGTCGGTTGCATATCTATGGAAACCACCGCCTACCCTATCATGAAGTCCGGAATTCTGCATGGTTTCCAGTATCTTTTCGGCTATTTCCCTGCCTCTACTGTCCTGATACTCAAGGATAAATGAAAGGGTAGAGTTTGGAGGAAACTGAGTTCCGGATGGCGCCGGAAACCCGGGATATTCTTCATCAAATCTGGAAATAATGGATGTTATATAGCTTGAAGTAACTGCTTCTATCTCTTTCAGGGTAAATCCCGGAACAGCAGGCTTTCCTGCCGCCTGCTCAGAATAACGTCTGATGGCATTTGTCAAAGCATCTCCTGAGTCATTCAGTTTAGACCTTTTGGTTGTCCATAACTCATCAACCCTTCGTATTAGAGTCTGCCACACGTCTGTTGCATAATACGTTCCGGCATAAAATGGTTTTCCTTCATGATCAATAAATACATTTAACGGCCAGCCGGTACTGCTCCCCATAAGAGAGGCAGCTTCCATATAAAATGCATCCACTCCCGGAAGCTGTTCCCGATCAACCTTGATAGTAATTAATAGATCATTCATAAGTGATGCAGTAGCAGGGTCCTCAAAGCTCTCGTGTTCCATTACGTGACACCAATGGCATGTACTGTAACCTATGGAAACCAAAATCGGTCTGTCGAGACGCCTGGCTTCCGCGAAAGCCTCATCACCCCAGGGGAGCCAATGAACTGGATTGTCAGCATGCTGAAGAAGATAGGGGCTGCTGCTTCCTTTTAAACGATTTATATCTGAATAGCCTTCAGAATCACTGAAAATCGGTGAGGCAAGGAGAAATGGTGAAATCATAATTATTTTCCTGATTGTTTTAGTCATGATTGTAATATACTGTGTTTTGGTGGGATCGGCAATTGGGGATGTTATAAGTGTAGAGACGTAGCATGCAACGTCTCTACCACCGCATTCATTCTGATTCTATTCAAATCATTCCGGGGAACACTCCGTCCCTCCAGGACCACCTTCAGCTCTCTCCCTGCCCTTAACACGTAGCTAAGGCAAACATCCCAGTGCCTACTCTGTTACACAACCACACCGTATGGTGGGCAAAGCGGATGTATCCACTTTACAACCTAAGACAACCAAAACAATGCGTGCCCACCTTTGAAAGAAAACCAACACAAAGTGTTCCCATCCTCAGGAGACAACCATTAAGACGCGGGCCCACCTTTGAAAGAA
>CBDVAD010000283.1:0-5175 GCA_965371875.1 uncultured bacterium | reverse complement strand
TGATTACAGCAGAAACCGAAGCTTTGGATATCAGGGTACAGGGACGTATTCAGGGTGTAGGTTTTAGACCATTTATATACAGACTCGCAACTTACCATAAACTCTATGGATGGGTGAATAATCAAACAAGCCATGTTAAAATCCATATAGAAGGAACGAAGGAGAATGTTAATTCTTTTATAAATGATATAAGAGCAAAAGCTCCTCCCATATCCGTAATTGATGATTTAAAAACCTATGCTTCGGCATTCAAAGCATTTAAAGATTTCTCTATCATTCAAAGTATTGATTCCTCAGATACTGTTACAGAAATAAGTCCCGATCTGGCTGTTTGTGATGATTGTATAGAAGATATCAAGTCCAAAAGCAGGCGTAATTGGTATTCTTTTACAAACTGCACTAACTGCGGTCCAAGATTCACTATAATAAAAAACCTTCCCTATGACCGTCCTAAAACTACAATGAAAGATTTCCAAATGTGCCCGGAATGCCTGGAAGAGTATGAATCTCCAATGAACAGGCGGTTCCATGCTCAGCCAAACAGCTGTAGTCACTGTGGACCAGTATATACAATGACAACTTCCAAAGAAAAATTAACGAATATTAAATCGATTCTGGCAGAATGTACAAAAATTATACTTTCCGGAGGCATTGTTGCAATAAAAGGAGTTGGAGGATTCCATCTTGCCTGCGATCCTTTTAACAGCAAGGCTGTTGCAAAACTTAGATCTGTTAAAAACCGGGACACGAAACCATTCGCTGTTATGTTTGATTCCATAAAAAATATTCGTAAACATGCTGAAGTATCTAAAGTCGAAGAAGAATCCTTAAAATCAGTGCGTGCTCCTATAGTCCTTTTAAAACTTAATAAGGAATCTACTATCTCTACTGAAGTTACGAGCAAATTAAATACAATCGGCTGCTTTCTCCCATACACACCTTTTCATTATCTGTTAATGGAAAACCTCTCTATTTCTGCAATGGTTCTTACCAGTGGTAACATTTCCAATGAGCCTATTGAGATAGATAATGTATCTGCACTTCATCAATTTTCGGGACTCTGTGATGCTGTACTGACATACAACAGGGATATTCAAAACAGAACTGATGATTCTGTAGTGCGAATAATAAACGGAAGAGAAAGAGTGTTTAGACGCTCCAGAGGCTGGGTTCCCGAATCCATAACAGTTAATATTAATGCTGAAGGAATACTGGCAACGGGCAGTGAGCTTAAAACCTGCTTTTGCATAGGAAAAGACAATAAGGCTGTTTTAAGTCAGCATATAGGTGACTTAAAGAATTTTGAAACCCTTGAATTCTACAGGGAATCTATCCATAGGTACAAAACTCTCTACAGGTTTACCCCTTCACTTATTGCTCACGATCTTCACCCGGATTATTTGACTACAAGCTATTTTAATGATAACCCTGCTCCAAAAACAGCTATCCAGCATCATCATGCCCATATAGCCTCATGCATGGCAGAAAATGGTGTCAGTGACAGTGTTATAGGCTTTAGTTTTGATGGAACAGGACTGGGAGATGATGGTCACATCTGGGGAGGAGAGATCTTTACCTGTAACCTTGAAAACTATGACCGTCACTTTCACTTCAGCTACCTTCCCCTTCCGGGAGGAGATAAAGCTGTTATGGAACCCTGGAGAATGGCTGTTTCGGCTCTGTACTCCGCCTCTGGTCGTGATTTTCTGGTTATGAACCTGCCTTTCTTAAGACAGATACCTATTGCTGATGTAGAAGCCCTGCTTAATGTTATAGATAAAAAGATAAATTCCCCTCTGACATCCAGTGCAGGAAGACTCTTTGATGCCGTATCGGCAATGCTTGGACTTTGTCTCTACAGCAGCTTCGATGCAGAAGCAGCTATGAGACTGGAAGCAGTTTTAGGGGATGCCCCTCCTAACGATGAATACTATCCTTTTCAAATAGATGAAGAGATCAGCATGAATTCTACATTCATGGCAATAGCAGATGACATCATTAGTGGCAATCCAGCGACTCTAATTTCAACCAGATTTCACAATACTATTGTAGAAATTATCTGTTCGGCAGCGGAGAAATTAAGAAATGGAATTGGAATAAACAAAGCAGTACTATCAGGTGGAGTCTTTATGAATGGATACCTTCTGGAAAAGGCAGAAATAAGACTAACAGAAATGGGATTCGAAACACTTACCCACAGTAAAGTTCCCTCCAATGACGGAGGACTTGCTCTGGGACAACTGATGATTGCAGCCCATAGGAGGAATAAATTATGTGTTTAAGCATACCGGCAGAAATAATTTCCATTACCGGCGATATGGCGGAGGTCAGTGTAGGCGGTACAAGATACAACGCGAGCATTAAACTTGTTGAAGATGTTGCTGTAGGTGATTTTATACTTATTCATTCAGGATATGGAATTGCTAAAATTGATGAGGCACAGGCAGAGGATACTCTTAATCTTATGCAGGAAATAAAAAAGGGGATGCACAATTAAATTTATTGATGAATACAGAAACAGACAACTCATAGATGAAGCAGTCGAGGCTATCCAGGTTCTCTCAACAAAAGATGTGACATTAATGGAAGTGTGCGGCGGGCATACCATGTCCATACACAAGTTTGGTATCCCATCTCTCCTGCCTGAAAATATTAAACTTCTTTCCGGACCCGGTTGCCCCGTTTGTGTTACCTCCAGATATTTTATAGATGATGCTGTTTATTGCAGCAGAATGGATGATGTTATTCTAACAACTCTGGGTGATCTTATTAGAGTTCCCGGCACTGATACCTCCCTCTACAAAGAAAAATCAGCAGGAAGGAATATCCGAATTGTGTACTCAGTTCTGGATGCGATAAAAATTGCTGAAGATAACAGAGATAAAAAAATTATATTTCCTGGAATAGGCTTTGAAACAACAGCTCCCTTAAGTGCTGCTGCCATACTACAGGCAGCAGAAACTGGTCTGGATAATTTTTATATTCTAAGCGCTCACAAGGTTATGCCACCGGTAATGGCAGCACTGATTGATGAAGGGGTCAATATTGACGGTTACCTTTGTCCCGGACATGTAAGTGTAATAACAGGTATTGGAATATACGAACCAATTGTAGAAAACTATGCCCTGGGTTGTGTTGTATCAGGATTTGAACCTCTCGATATACTTCAGTCTATTTATATGCTGGTTAATCAGATCGAAAAAGGTCAACCCAAACTTGAAAATCAGTATTGCCGGGCCGTTAAACCGGAAGGAAATATTAAGGCGCAGGAGATGATGTACCGGGTATTCGAAACTACTGATGACTGGTGGAGAGGAATTGGGACCATCCCTGACAGCGGTCTTTCATTAACAGGCGAATTTAAAGCCTTTGATGCAAGACAGCTTTTTGAACCTCTGCAAAGAGCCCCCTCAGAAAAAGATAAAGGATGTATCTGCGGCGAAATTCTCAAAGGGCTTAAAACACCTGAACAATGTCTACTTTTTGGCAAAGTCTGCACTCCGGTTGATCCCGTTGGCGCATGCATGGTCTCAGGCGAAGGATCCTGTGCAGCCTGGTATAAATATGCAAGGGAGGCAGTATGAGCCTCGATACTATTACCCTTGACCATGGAAGCGGTGGAAAGCTTACTATGGATCTTATTAAAATGTTTACCAATTACTTTGGAAATATGGGCCCCTCCGGGATGACTGATTCTGCTGTCTTTGATACCACCACTGGTATTACAGCATTTACAACCGATTCCTATGTAGTTAATCCCATCCATTTCCCGGGGGGAGATATTGGAAAACTGGCAGTCTGCGGCACAGTAAATGACCTGGCTGTATCCGGTGCAGTTCCCCAATATCTCAGCTGTGCATTTATCCTGGAAGAGGGTCTTGAAATAAGTGAGTTGGAGCAAATCGTAAAATCGATGGCCGAAACAGCAAATGCAGCTGATGTAGCCATTATAACCGGAGACACAAAGGTTGTTGAAAGAGGTGCCTGCGACAGAATGTTTATAAATACTGCAGGTGTGGGATTTTTAAAACAGAAACACAGATCTATTGGTTCAGGTATAAATGTAAAACCTGGAGATAGAATTTTAATAAACGGAAATATCGGTGATCATGGGCTTGCAGTTCTTTCGATACGAAACTCATTTACAAATAATATCAAATCTGACTGTGCATCCCTTAATGACCTGATCGGGAACTGTCTGGCTGTAAATGACTCTATCCATTTTATGAGGGACGCCACCAGAGGTGGACTTGCAGCAGTTCTCACCGAACTGGCTGAAAAAGTTAACTCCGGAGTAAAATTAGTTGAAAATTCAATACCTCTGGCAGAAAACACCCGTGGCCTCTGTGAATTTCTGGGTTTCGATCCTTTACACCTGGCTAATGAGGGGAAGGTGATAATTGTTGCAGGAGATGGTTGGGAAGATATTCTTGAACTGATGAAATCCCACCCACTGGGCAAAGAGAGCAGAGTAATTGGAACAATAGTTGACAAGCATCCCGGAAGAGTTGTTCTGGAAACTGAAATTGGCGGCAGCAGAATAATCGATATGCCAGCAGGTATGCAGCTGCCGAGGATATGCTGATGCATGAACTGACTGTTGTATCAAATATTTTTAAGACCATCCTCAAAGCAGCAGATGAGAATAATCTGAAAAGTATCTCCAGGATCACTTTAAAGGTTGGCCGTCAGAGGCACCTGGCTCCTGACCTGATGAAATTTGCATTTGATTCTGTAGCAAAAAACACAATAGCTGCCGGAGCATTATTGGACATTGAAAGAGTGGATATAAAATTAAGATGCCGGTCATGTGGTCTTGATTTTATTGTTGAGGACAATATATATCTCTGCATCTCATGCGGATCAGCACAACTTGAAACCATATCAGGCAAAGACCTGTTAATAGAAAGTATTGAAGGGGAGGTATAATGGAAATTGCGATAATGAAAGCAGTTCTCGAAGAGAATGATGACAGAGCCAGAGAGATTACAGAACTGCTTAAAGAAAAGGAAATTCTACTTTTAAATCTTATAAGTTCTCCAGGCTCTGGAAAAACAACGCTCCTGGAAAGAACGGTAGAGCATTTTAAAGATAAGTATTCCATTGCTGTTATTGAAGGAGATATTACAACAGCCAGAGATGCTGAAAGACTTGAAAAGTATAAAATACCTCTTG
>CBDVAD010000282.1:0-5200 GCA_965371875.1 uncultured bacterium | reverse complement strand
CTCGTCTCCATATCAGTTGAATAATTAAGATTCATACACACTGTTTTATCGGAACCAAGATTATTTACAGTAACACCTGCATCAGTCATTTCAGATATGTAATCAGCTTCTGCTTCAGCGATTCGGGTTCTTACAAGAACATCAGCTCCACTGGCTGCAGCAGCTATTGATGAAAAATAGACTGCTCCTCCAGGTATTTCTGTTTTAGAATTATTTACAATTATTACATCTTTAGTTAAATGCCCAATCATAACAATATCAAACATTACTTGTACACTCCATTTTTTTATTAGCCTTTTATTCCTACCATGGCCATTCCCTTAATCAATTTATTTCTCAGGAACATAAAAAATATAAATGTAGGAAGAATTGTAAGTACAGACATTGCAAATAACTGATTAAATGGTGTAAAAAATTCTCCCTCAAATGCAACCAGTCCAACAGGAATAGTTCTTAGATTATCGCTGGTGGCGACAATCATCGGCCATATCAGACTATTCCAGTTTCCCATAAAAGTAAAAATAGCCAGAGCGCCAACTGCAGGTTTACATAGTGGGAAAATCAACTGCCAGAATATGGCGAATTCACCAAGGCCGTCAATTCTGCCCGCTTCCGCATAGGCATCAGGAAGGGTAATAAGGAACTGACGCATCCAGAATATTGCAAAAGGGCTGAGTATGACAGGCAGAATAAGTCCATAATAATTATTCATCATTCCAAGCTTCCGAACAACAATTGCAAGTGGTACAATAGTGGTTTCTATAGGAACCATCATTGTTACAAGAATAAGAATAAAAAGCATATTGCGTCCCTTATAATCAAACTTTGCGAGGCTGTAGCCTGCAAGAGAACTGAAAAACAGGGTAGCTCCAGTTACAACAATTGCAATAAATGAACTGTTAATAAAATACCGTATAAAATTTTTCTTGATCAAAGGTTCCGTAAAGTTTTCCAAATGAATCTTATCTGGAATCCATTTTATTGGTACTGTAAAAATATTGTCAACAGATTTTAATGAGGATGTCAGAATATACAGCATAGGAACAATAAAAATAACTGCAAGTATAGACGCAAATATCAGCACTATACCCGTATTTAAATACTTGGAGAGTTTATTGCTTTCGATAATATTCATTTAAATTTCCCCTCCCTTACTTAATATTCTCTTTTGGATAAGCGTAATTCCCAGAATTATCACCAGGAGTACAACTGATATTGCAGAGCCAATACCCATCTTAAGATGCACAAAACCATATTCATAAATCATAAGCCCTATAACTCTTGTTGCATTACCAGGTCCGCCTCCTGTCATAATCAGGAATGGAGGGAATCCTCTGATTGAATTAATAGTACCAACTACAAGAATGAAAAAGATTGTAGGTTTGAGATAGGGCATAATTATATGTATAAATCTGCTGAACCTGCCTGCTCCATCGATTTCTGCTGCTTCGAGGACATCCTTTGGAATCGTTTGAAGTCCTGCAAGTATAATTATAGAGTAGTAACCGGCAGCAGACCAAACGGTAGTTATAGTTATTCCCAATAGGGCTGTATTTACTGAAGTAAGCCAGAAAATGGGTTCCAGACCAAATATATTTGTAAATTGTTCAATAAGACCAAAAGGCTGATAAAAAAGTTTCCAGATTATTGATGTTACTGCAAGTGGAAATACATAGGGCATAAAATATACAGCCTGAAAGAAATTTCCTCCCGGTAAATTCTGGTTAATGGCCAGGGCCATAAAAAATGCAAGAACAATAATTCCGGTTAATCGCATTACAATGTAGGTACCGGTAACCTGTAATGAATTCCAGAATGTAGGCATTGAAAATATCCTGATATAATTTTTAAGACCAACAAACTGTGGTGATGAGAGGATGGAGTATTTAGTAAGACTAATACCAATCGCTGTTCCTATTGGAATAATTAAGAAAACAAGCAGGTATAAAACTGCAGGCAGAATAAATATTAAACCCATCCTCCTTCGTTTTTGAATAAATAGCGGTACAGAAATATTACTCATACAAACCTCTCTTTAACTATAAAAATCAGGGAATAGGGTATTAACTCCTATCCCCTGAATAATAATTATTACTCTGATATTGCCAGATCTATCTCTTTCTTAACACTGTCAAGCGTCTTTTTTATATCTGCTCCGGAGAGTAGTATTTCCTGCATAGCTCTTTTTAGAGGTTCTGATACCTCACTGTATTTTTCAAAGTTCGCAAGAGGCTGTGAGTACTGAATCATCTCTTCCCAAAATTTTGCCTGAGGAATAGTCTTGGCCCCTTCGGTTTCTGACCAGCCAGCCCTTGGAATTGTATCACCGGTTTCAATAATATTTCTTGAAGCCATTGAAGTTATGTAATCAGCCAGTTTCCATGCCCAGTCTTTTTCTGTGCTGGTAGAAGATACAACCCATGCCCAGCTGGTTGTAGAAATAGCAGGGTCCTTACCTGGATAACTTGGATATGGGATAGCCATGAAGTCACCTTCATCAGTAACATCAGCAAAATTCTTATACCATCTTGGTGGTCCCCACTGTCCTCCGACTGTTATAGAAAACTTTCCAGTTGGAAAGCCCTCATTGTAATAATCAAGGCTGGCAGCGATATTTGCGTCTGAAACACCAACATCAAATCTCTTTTTAATCTCTTCCATTGCTTTTATGCCTTCAGCACTGTTTATAAGACATTCCGTCTGTGATTCATTCATGATAGAACCACCCAACTCCCTTAGGATAGGTTCGAGTTCAAGCATATACCATGCAGCTGAATGCTCGAATGGAAACGAGAGTGCCTGTCTGATAATTCTGTCGCCATCTTTCTGTACAAGTTTAGCCGCAACTTCATATACTTCATCCCATGTTTTTGGATAATCTTTTTCAGGATCCAGACCTGCTTCCCGAAAGTGTTTTGTATTGATTACATATGCATAGATATTAAACTGAAAAGGAAGACCATAGTAGGTATTTCCAATTTTATAGGAATCAAGAGCTCCAGGGGCCCATTGAGCCTCAAGGTCGTTATAAGAACTTAAGCCCAATGCTTTTAATGCTGATTCATCCAATGGGGCCATTGCCTTGTTATCCGCATAGGTATAAAGATTCCTGTACGACAACCCATAAATATCAGGCGCCTGTCCTGAGGCAATTGCTGTTGGAATTTTTTTGAGATACTCAGCATGGGGTATTGATTCGATTGTTACTGTCACTCCGGGATTGGCAGCTTCAAACTCTTTTGCGTATTCTGCAAATAGTTTTCCCTGTGCTCCGTCCAGGGGCATATGGTGCCACCATTTCAGGGTGATTTCACCACTGTCTCCCTCTGTCGTCCCACCTGCAAATGCAATCGCTGATGTTAGAATAAGAATAAGTAGTACTCCCATAATCTTTTTCATAATGAACCTCCGATAAAAATTAAAACGTTTGAATACGTCTTTTTCAACATTTTAACATGTTTTTTTTACTTGTCAAGAGAAAATTCAAACGTTTTAAACAAATTTACTTGATTTAAAGAGAATTTTAAAATATTCTCGTAACATGGTAACAATAAAAGATATTGCAAGGGAGCTTGATCTTTCCTACTCCAGTGTTTCTCTTGCTCTGAATGATGATCCAAGAATAAAAAAAAAGACAAAAGAACGTATAAAGCTTAAAGCAGAAGAGATGGGCTATCAAAGAAATGCAAGAGCAAGAGCTCTGGTCATGAACAAAAGTGAAATGATAGGCTTCATACTTCCTGATATCGAAAATCCTTTTTTTTCGTCATTAATCAGAGGTGCAGAGGAAATTGCTTTTAAAAGAGGTTTTAACCTTGTTATATGTAATACAAACTGGAATATTGAACTTGAAGCCAAGCACCTTAATCTTGTAATTGAAAGAAAGATTGATGGTATTCTTCTTAATTCCTGTAATGAGCCCAATCCCACACTCGAAAAAGTGCTTTCCCTGAACCTCCCCCTGGTTTTTGTAAGTTCACCATATCCTGAAGCAGAGGCCAATTTTGTTGGTACAGATTCTGAGCAGGGTGGTTATCTTGCAGCAAAACATCTCCTTGATCTTGGGCATAGAAAATTTGTTGTCATAGGTGGAAGATTTAACAGTGAGGCAATTATTCAGAGATTTAAGGGCTATACAAGGGCATTAAGTGAATACAATATTCCATTAAAAAAATCGGATGTGCATTTAGGTGATTTCAGTGTAGATTCCGGATACGACAATATAAAAAAAATACTTTTAAATAAACAGGATTTTACAGCAGTTCTTGCTTTTGATGATTTGATTGCAATTGGAATTATGAACGGACTTAAAGAATCCAGTTTGAGAATCCCCCAGGATATTTCAGTCATTGGTTTTGATAATATTGAGGCGGCTTCCTTTAAGGGAATAGACCTTACAACTATATCTATGGACAAAAGCAGAATGGGAAAACTGGCCGTGGAAATTCTGCTTGATGATCTGGATTGTAAACATAAACCATGTAAGACAAAGAAAATAGTTCTGGAGCAGGAACTTGTAATTCGAAAATCTACAGGTCCGGTGAAAGATTCATAAAAAACTGCATACTTTTCAAGATGCTGCGATTGTTCCATGGATTTCAACCGTTTCGACTATGGTTTTTACAAGTTTAAAATCAGATTCAGCATTAATATCTTCAATATAGAGATCACCATACCTTGAGATACCTTTATTTAAATATTCATTATGAGCAAGTTTTTCAGAAACAGTTATAATAGCGTCTGTATAGGATCCTGCAAGATTACTAAGCTGCTGTTTGGCAGTTTCATGGTTAACTATATTATTTCGATCAATACGTATTGCACCAATACCTAGATAGAGTGGTTTATTTCTTCTAATTGCTTGTTCTATATAGTATGAAACCGGTGCATTGTCAGCATCGAGTTTTATTATAAACTAAGGACAAACACTTAGTTTAAAATCAATTATGTCAGATAATACCTTTGGAACTGTTGCAGTATTGCTATTGGACTCTTTAGTACCATCAGGCAGTTTGGGGTAGGTATCACCACGATAATTGGAAACAAAAATACGATTACCCCAGGGATAATTGTTAATTAGTTTCTGAACCGGACGGGCAGCAGTCTTCATAAAAAGATCCGGCCCAATGAAGTTGGGTGAACCGGAAGCATCTGAAAGTTCTATACGAATATTTGGAAAATTTTGAGAAAAGCGTTCGCA
>CBDVAD010000281.1:0-5231 GCA_965371875.1 uncultured bacterium | reverse complement strand
CTGTTCCGAAGTCCATAGATATAATGGAATTTATTACAGTTTCTGATCTTGCTAAAAAGATGAATTTGAAGGCTTCTGATCTAATCAGTAAACTCATGGGAATGGGGATGATGGTTACAATCAATCAGCAGATCGATGCTGAAACTGCTGCAGTTATATCAAAAGAGTATGATTGTAAGGTGAATATCGTATCTTTATATGATGAAACTATCATAGAAACTGCAAAAGAGGATGAATCTGATCTACAGGAACGACCTCCTATTGTTACTGTTATGGGCCATGTTGACCATGGGAAAACCAAACTTCTGGATGCTATCCGTGCAGCAAATGTTGTAGCTGATGAGCATGGTGGTATTACCCAGCATATTGGTGCCTACAAAGTTAAACTTAAACAGGGAAATGTTGTATTTCTTGATACTCCCGGACATGAGGCTTTTACTCTTATGAGAGCAAGAGGTGCTAATATTACTGATATTGTTATTTTGGTAGTTGCTGCAAATGATGGTGTAATGCCTCAGACAATAGAAGCAATCCACCACGCTAAAGAAGCTAAAGTTCCAATTATTGTAGCAGTTAATAAGGTAGATCTTCCTGATGCAAATGTTGACAGGGTGAAACAACAGTTATCAGAATACGACCTGATGCCGGAAGACTGGGGCGGATCAACGTTATTCTGTGAGGTATCTGCTTTAAAGAACCAGGGAATTGATAACCTTCTTGAATCTATACTTCTCCAGACAGAAATACTTGAACTTAAGGTTAATTATAATTGCCGGGCAGAAGGGAAAGTAGTTGAATCCAAGGTTGACCATGGAAGAGGTATTGTTTCCACAGTAATCATAGAAAGAGGTACTCTGAAAGTTGGAGATTCTTTTGTAGCCGGGGTTTACCCAGGTAAAGTTCGGGCAATGTTTAACGACAGGGAAGAGCGGATAGAAGAAGCGACTCCTGCAACACCTGTTGAGATTCTTGGTTTCAGCGGAATTCCTGATGCAGGTTCTCCCTTCCAGGTTACTGAATCAGAGAAACAGGCAAGAATGGTTGGAGAGAAAAGGCAGGAACTGGAACGACAGGGTGAAGCTAAAAATGTTAAGAAGATTACTCTCGATAATATATATGACTCTATTCAGGATGGTGAAGTACAGGAGCTGAAGATCATTATAAAGGGAGATGTTCACGGTTCAGTTGAAGCGTTGAAGTCATCTCTTGAAAAACTTTCTACAGAAGAAATAAAACTTCATGTAATACATGCTGCAGCTGGTGCTATAATAGAAAATGATGTTAATCTTGCAGCAGCCTCAAAGGCCATTATCGTTGGATTTCATGTAAGACCAACACCTAAGGCTATGATGCTTGCTGATCAGGAAAAAGTAGAGATTCGTAAATACACAATAATTTACGATGCTCTGGAAGATATAAAATCTGCTATGGAAGGTATGTTGTCGCCTGAATTGAAAGAAGTTACTATAGGAACCATAGAGATCAGGGATACTTTTAAAGTACCAAAGATTGGTGTAATTGCAGGCTGTTATGTAACCAGCGGTAAGGTTACAAGAGGTTCAACTGTACATGTAATAAGAGATGGCATTGAACTGCATACTGGAAAGATAGTTTCTTTAAAACGCTTTAAAGATGATGCGAAGGAAGTTGAAAAGGGATTTGAGTGTGGTATTGGAATCGAAAACTTTAACGATCTTAAAGAAGGTGATATCTTCGAAGCTTTTGAGATTCAGAAGATAGCAAGAAAGCTTAAATAAGTATGAGTGATAGTTTTAGAATACAAAGGGTTGAAACCCTTATTAGAGAAGAGCTCGGAAAGATGGTTCTTTCCGGGTCAATTAAAGATCCTCGAATCAGTAATCTTATTTCTGTTTCTGATGTTGATGTATCCAGAGATATAAAGTACGCAAAGGTTTATATCTCTGGTTTCGAAAGTGATAAAAGTCTCGAAAAATCAGTTGAAGCCCTTAATCATGCAAGCGGATTTATTCAAATGAAACTTGCAAAGAAGTTAAAAACAAGAAATACACCAAAACTTACATTTTTTGTTGATAATTCAATAAAAAAGGGAATTGATATGATTAAAAAAATTGAGGATCTTAATTCTTGATATCTTCTCATTCCGGACTTGTTCTTCTTAATAAACCCTCTGGTATTACTTCTTTCAGGGTTCTTAATCTCCTTAAAAAAAAGCTTGGTAGTGGAAAAGTAGGGCATACTGGAACATTGGATAAATTTGCTGATGGTTTGATGCTTGTACTTACCGGGAAAATGACTAAACTGGCTTCTTTTTTTTCTAATATGGATAAAGAGTATTTAGCTATTTATAAATTTGGAGAAGAGACTGATACTCTGGATCCTGAAGGGGAAATTACTGCCACTGCACAGGTTCCTGAGATAGGTGTTATTGAAAAGAATATAGAAAGTTTTATTGGTAATATCATGCAGCGGCCCCCTGACTTTTCTGCAATACATATAGATGGCAGGCGTGCATATAAAATTGCAGTATCAGGTGAAAAACCTGATATACCGGAAAGACCGGTTATAGTATATGACTACAGGATAGAAGATTGGAATCCACCTTACCTGACTGTAAAAGTAAAATGTTCAAAAGGTACATATATACGCTCATTGGCGAGAGATCTGGGGAGAGCCTGTGAATCGAGAGCCTATGTATCTTCTCTTTCCAGAATAACAGTTGGTTCATGGAATATATCAGATTCCATTTCTCCGGATGATTTTGATCCTGATAAAAGTATTATCTCAGGTACGACTCTTTTTAAAAAAATACCTTCAATTAATATAGAAAATGTTAATGATACACAGGCAGTGATGATTCTTAACGGCTATTCAATTTCACGTTGGAATGACCGTAATATTGTGTTTTCCAGTGGAACAACAGCTCTTTTTGATAGTAGAGGAAATTTTATGGCACTTATCGAAAATAAAGAAGGCATTCTGAATTACAGATTTGTCAGGGACCGCACAGAATGACAATACTTAATTGGGATGATTTTACAAAAGGTGCTTTAAGTGATAAAGAATCTATTGCTCTGTCTGTAGGCGTTTTTGATGGAGTACATGTCGGACACAGGCAGCTTCTTTCAGATATACTTAGCCATAAAAACAGCATCTCAGTAGTATTGACTTTCAGTGTTAATCCAAGAGTTTATTTTAAAGATAAAACCTATCCTGGAGATATTTATACTTTATCTCAGAAGCTTAAAGTCCTTTCTTCTCTTGGTGTAGATACAGTGATACTCATTGACTTTTCCTATAATTTTAGTAAACTGTCTGGTAAGGATTTTCTGTATTCTATTGCTGATAACTGTAAGCTTAGACACCTTGTACTTGGAGATAATTTTCAGTGTGGAAGCGGGAGGATGACTACCTCCTATGAAGCAGTTGAGATTCTTAAACATAAAAATGTAACAGTGGATATAGGGAATATGGCCTTTTGTGAAGGTCAGCTGGTTAGTAGCTCCCGTGTCCGAAGCGCTGTGGCATCCGGGAAACTTCATGATGCCCAAAAGATGCTTGAAAGAGTTTTTTCTCTTGATATTGCCGATATCCCTCAGATATCAGGAGATGGAACCATTACTATAGAGACCAAAAATATAAGCCAGGTCCTTCCGCCACAAGGACAATATACTGTGCTTACGGGAACTGCTGATTCAACTCTAAAAAGTAGAATACTTGTTGGAGAATCAGATATCAAAGTTCCCCTGCAGCAATTGCAGCATTTAGATTTTATTAAATTCATATTAGAATAAGGAAGGTAAATTATGCCCTTAAAAAAAGATCAGAAAATAGAAATTGTGAAAGAATTTGGATCCAGTGATAAAGATACCGGATCTACAGAAGTACAAATAGCTTTATTAACAACAAGAATTCTTGAACTTACAGAACATTTTAAGATTCATAAAAAAGATCATGCCGGTCGAAGAGGTTTGCTGAAAATGGTAGGCCAGAGAAGAAGACTTTTAAAATATCTTAGAAAGACTAACCTCGAAGGATACAGATCTATCCTTAAGAAACTAAACTTAAGAAAATAGGAAAATCGAATGATAAAACAAGTTAAAATACGTATTGGTGAGAGTAATTTAGTTCTAGAAACAGGCCGTATGGCTAAACAGGCCAACGGTGCAGTATATGCATACTATGAAGGCAGTGCTGTACTTGCAACTGCGTGTTGTGGTACATCACCTGTAACAGGACTCGACTATGTACCATTACAGGTTGAATATAATGAAAAATTTTATGCAGCTGGGAAAATTCCAGGTGGATTTTTAAAAAGAGAAGGAAGACCAAAAGATAAAGAAATCCTTGTTTGCCGATTGATTGATCGTCCTCTGCGACCACTTTTTACAAAGGCGTTTGGAAGAGAAATACAGGTTGTTCCTACAGTAGTTTCATCTGATCAAATCAATCCTCCGGATATGGTTGCAATGGTTGCAGCCTCTGCGGCAGTTGTTATTTCTGATATTCCTTTTAATGGGCCTGTCGGATCCGTTAGAATTGCTCAGGTTGATGGTAAGCTAATTATCAATCCTACTTTTGATCAAATAAAAAACAGTTCACTTGAAATTATAGTATCCGGTACAAAAGATGGAATTACTATGGTTGAAGGTGGAGCTGATGAAGTCAGTGAAGAGACTATGCTTGAGGCTATTCATATGGCCGAAAAAATTATAGGTGAGATATGTGATGCACAGATTGAACTTGCAAAGGCAGTAGGTAAAGAAAAACTTCCTATTGTTGAATCTGAAATTTCATTGGATAAGGCAGATGATATACGGTCATATGCATATTCAAAGATGGAGGAAGCCTGTTTCGTAAAAGGTAAATTCAGCCGCTACGATGCTATTAAGACAGTTAAAAATGAAACCTTTGAAAAATTCAAAGAAGATATTCCCGAAGAACAGGAAAAACTTTTTTATGCCCTTTTTGAGAGTATGGAGTATGAAATTGTACGAAAATCAATTTTAGAAAAAGGGATAAGAACAGATGGAAGAGGTGTTGAGGATATACGTCCTATAAGCTGTGAAATTGATGTTTTACCAAGAACACATGGCAGCGCCCTTTTTACCAGAGGGGAAACACAAAGTCTGGCAGTGACTACACTTGGAACAGTCTATGATGAACAGATGGTAGATAATATTGATGGTGATAAATCATACAATAATTTCATGCTGCATTATAATTTTCCTCCTTTTTCTGTAGGTGAGACT
>CBDVAD010000280.1:0-5236 GCA_965371875.1 uncultured bacterium | reverse complement strand
GATAAATTCATAAGGGTAACTGCAATTTGAGTATTCTCTGTTTTCTTAAGATCTTCAGGTGTTCCATCAAAAAGGAGACTTTTTAAATCTCTTCCAGTTACTTTATCTGCAATATTAAATAAATCTTTTACAGTCTCAGATTTATCGTAAAAGTCTTTACACATTCCTGGGTACTGGGCTCCCTGTCCGGGAAATAGAAAAATATGTTTCATTATAATTCCTCCAAGTTTTTCGGTCTTTGACCTATATGAATTAAAAAAAATTAAATTACCACTTTATAATGGTTCCGCCATAGGTGAGACCAGCTCCAAAGCCTGTCAGCAGAATATTATCACCCCGTTTTATTTTACCTTTTTCATATATCTCATTTAGAGCTATTGGAATTGACGCAGATGATGTATTGGCATATTCCATTAGATTAAAATAGAACTTCTCAATAGGTATTCTTAATCTTTTGGCAGCAGCCTGCAGTATTCTGATATTGGCCTGATGCGGAACAATCCAACTGATATCATCAATAGTAAGATTGCTTCTTTCAAGAAGTTCCTTTATCAGTTCCGTATTTACTTTTACAGCAAACTTATAAACAGCCTGACCTTCCATATAGAGAGCAGTATCCGCAAATGTAGTTTTACCTTCTTCGAAAGGATACTTAACGCCGCCTACTTTTCTCATAAGTACTTCTGCACCGGAACCATCTGATTTTAGAATAGCATGTTCCATGGAACTTTCATTATTCTCTGATTTACTGATAATTACCGCACCTGCACCGTCACCGAACAGTACTGCAGTATCTCTGTCTTTCATATTTGAAACCTGAGTCAGTAATTCAGATCCAACTACCAGAACATGTTTTGCTGTACCGGCCAAAATCATATTCTTTGCATTATCTATAGCGTAGATGAAGCCTGTGCAGCCTGCTACCATATCGAAGGCACCTGCATTTTTTGCACCCAATTGATCCTGTACAATACATGCTGTAGCAGGAAAACCTATATAGTCCGGTGTTGCTGTTGTCAGTATAATCATATCCAGATCTTCTGCTGTAAGGCCGCCTCTTTCAAGTGCAACTTTTGATGCACGGACAGCCAGATCAGCAGTTGTTACACCCTTTTCTGCAACATGTCTTGCTTCAATTCCTGTATGGGATTTTATCCATTCATCGGATGTATCCATTATTTTAGATAAGTCGTCATTTGTTACCCGTTTTTCAGGAGCATAGGCTCCAATAGAACGAATATATGCATTCATAAATTCTCCCCCTGGATTTTTATCATTATAGATTATAAAATACCAGCTTTGCAGCTTATGTCGGTTCTCGACCGACTCGAGGCAGGTTAACACAAAAAAAAAAGTTTTATCTATACCTCAATTTTATAAAAGACACTATTAATTACTCGAAGTGTATTCAAAATTTCAGAGTAGTACATGGGATAAATTGTGAAATTCCTTGATAATATTAACAAATACTTAATAAATTGGATTAAAAATTAACTCTTACTTGACTTAAGTGAAATGTGTGGTAGGCTAATGTTCAAATGAAGATAGTTGGTGAACAAATCAAGCTGTATAGAAAAATAATGCATATGACTCTTGCAACCCTGGCAGAAAAGCTGGGTGTAAGTGCAAGTTTTTTATCACAGATAGAAAGTGGCAGAGCTATGCCTTCTCTCGCAACTCTTAAGAATATTTCTGATGCATTGAATGTGACGATTGGACCATTGGTTGGCGAGGGTAAAAATACATCAGAAAGTCCTGTTGTCAGAGAGAACGAACGCAGGGAATTGAAAGAGATTGGTGATGGTCTGGAAATACGATTATTGTCTCATCGGGATCCCTATATTCAGATGGAACCGGCAATTTTTGAATTTGAAGAGGGTGGAAGTACCGGTGATTTCAGTCAGCATTTCGGGCAGGAATTTATCTTTATTATGGATGGTATTTTAGAGGTCTGCCTTGCTTCAGAAGTGTATACACTGGAAAAAGGTGACAGCTTCTATTTTAATTCATACATACCTCATTTGTTTAAAAATATAAATAAGGGAAGAACCAGGATTATTAGAGTTATAACTCCACCTTTACTTGGATAAGTAATTATTTTTTCAGAGGAAGATATGAAAGATGATGTTTTAAATAACGGAATAAAAGTTTGTATCTGTGGCGGAGGCAATGCTGCTCATGTAATGGCAGGACTTTTTGCTTCAGAACACAATAGCTCTATTCAAAAAGTTACTATTTTTTCAAATTTTTCAGATACAGCTGAAAAAATGCGTAGAGGTGTTGAAAAGGGTGATGGAATTAAGGTCCATATGCCGGATGGAAGAACAGTAATCGGTAAACCTGATGTTATTTCAGACAATGCTGCGGATGTAATTCCAGATTCAAATTTAATCATAATGCCTGTACCATCTTTAGCCTATGAATCTCTGCTTAGGGAAATAAAGCCATATATTACCAGTGGTACAGTCATTGGGGCGACTCCGGGTATGGGAGGATTCGATTGGGCTCTAAAGCAGATATTCGGGAAAAAATATGATGATATTATTGCTTTTAGTATGGTGCCAATGCCATGGAACTGCCGCATAATAGAGTATGGGCAGGAGGTGGAAGTTAAAGTACAGAAAGAACCACTCTCCTTTGCATGCAATCGATCATCTTCTGAAATTAGAAGAAAACTTCAAAAGATATTTAGTAACATTTTGGGATCAGATACAAAAATTCTGGATCATCTTTTAGCTATAACATTATTTCCAGCAAACTCTGTTATTCATCCTGCCCGATTGTATGGCCTTTTCAGGGACTATAAAGAGGGTAGTATTTATAATACTAATCCTCTTTTTTATGAAGATATGGATGATTTCTCTGCGAATTGTATTGAAAAAGTCAGTGACGAGCTTCAAACTATTTGCAGACATATTGAGGAAAAGTCTGAGATAAAAATACTTCAGGATGTTCTTCCTATAGATGAAAGTATATTAAATGTATATCCGGGTAAGATAGGAGATACGTCAAATTTGAAGCAGATATTTCGAACAAATTCAGGTTACAGAGGTTTCCATACTCCTATGAAAGAGAGTAAAGGGGGCTGGATACCGGACTTTGGTAATCGGTATTTTACTGAAGATATTCCTTTTGGACTTTGTATTTATAGAGGTATAGCAGATATCCTCGGAGTAAAAACACCAATGATGGATGCTATCCTGATCTGGGCCCAGGAAAAGATGGGGAAGGAATATCTGGTAAATGGAAAGTTACAGGGAAAAGATCTAAAAGAAACCAACATTCCTCAATCCTTTAATATTAATACACTGAATCAGCTTATCAACACAGAAGAACTATTTGATGCAGAAGCAGGAAATAGTCTTACAAGTTTTACAGGAGAGAAGAAGTGAGAAATAATGATACTATAGCTGGATATCTGTTTGCACTGCCAAGTTTGATATTTCTGGGAATTTTTATAATCTATCCGATGTTTTCGTCCCTGATTTTAAGTTTTGTAAAATGGGACCTTTTATCTCCGGATATTATATTTGTAGGAATTGGAAACTATCTAAAACTGTTTAAGGCGCCTCTTTTCTATAAGGTATTAAAGAATACCTTCATTTTTACGATTGGTTCAGTAGTTTTAGTTATGGTCCTGGCCATTATGCTTGCAGTCATTTTAAATCAGAAATTAAGGGCAAAAAACTTCTATAGAAGTCTGATCTTTTCTCCCTATATAACACCTATGGTTGTAATAGCAATAATTTGGATGTGGATATACAATCCTGAATTCGGTCTTGCCAACAATTTCCTGCAACTTGTTGGAATACCTCCTTTGAATTGGCTGAGGTCTTTTAAAATGGCGCTTCCTTCAATAATATTCCTTACTGTATGGAAGGATATGGGATACTATATGATCTTATATCTGGCTGGTCTTCAAAATATCCCGGAATCCCTCTATGAATCTGCAGATATGGACGGCGCAAGCGGGTTTAGAAAATTTCGTTCCATTACATTACCCCTTTTAACGCCGACAACATTCTTTGTTCTGATAACTTCATTCCTCAGTTCTTTCAAGGTTTTTGATCAGATATCAGTAATGACTTCAGGCGGTCCTGCAGATGCAACAAATGTCATGGTTTATTTTCTGTATCAAAATGCTTTTGAGTATTTTAAAATTGGATACGCTTCAGCTATCGCCGTTATTATCTTCATTATTCTAATGTTTATAACTGTATTTCAGTTCAAAGGCAGCAAAAAGTGGGTCTACTATGGTTGATTTGGACTATTGATTTGAAAAGGGGAGATATAAAAAGATGTTATTAAAAACCAGAAAAGCTGATCTAATTTTAACCAGTGTTGTTAGCAATATTATATTAATTTCTTTCAGCCTGCTTGTTGCAATACCGTTTTTATGGATGGTCACAACTTCGGTTAAAACAATTGCCGAAGTATGGATATTTCCGCCCAAATGGATAGCGGATAAGTTTATGTGGGTGAATTATAAAAATGTTTTTACCGCTGCTCCAATGGTAAGATATATTCTTAATACACTGTTTGTTGCAACTTCAGTTGTAATTATACAACAGTTCTTTATCATTACTGCAGCCTATTCATTCTCTGTTCTTAAATATAAAGGGAGGGATGTCCTCTTTTTTGTCATTATAGGAACCCTTATGGTCCCTTACCAGATGACCTTTCTGCCTGTATATCTAATGCTTGCAAAACTGAGATGGATTGATACATTTTATGCGCTTATAGTACCTTTCTTTACATCAGCTTTCGGAATTTTTCTCGTAAGACAGGCATTTAAAACAATACCAAAAGACCTTATTGATGCAGCCCGTATCGATGGCGCCGGACATCTAAGCAGAATACGGAATGTGATGATACCCAATGCATACCCTACGCTTGTCACATTCGCACTGTTCAGTTTTATTTATCATTACAACGACTATTTCTGGCCAATGATTGTAACCAATACCAATAAAGTAAGAACAATATCCCTGGGTCTTGCAAGGTTTGTTGGCGCAGAAGGGGGCAGCACGGACTGGCCGCTTATTATGGCTGGAAATACGGTTGCAATTTTACCTCTGCTGATAGTGTTTTTGATAACTCAAAAATATTTGATACAGGGATTCGCAACATCCGGGATGAAAGGATAAAAAGAGGAAGCCCGGATACTTTAACACTATGTTTATAAGAGTTTTTTAGCTTTTATATATAAAAACTTTAAGGAGTAGAAAGATGAAAA
>CBDVAD010000279.1:0-5301 GCA_965371875.1 uncultured bacterium | reverse complement strand
ATTTGCCGCTCCTGATATATAAGTTCTAACTATAGGGGCAAGATGTCAAATTTAAATTTTTGGGGGAAGAATCCCCCTCACTCCAAACCCGCGAAATTGCTGCGAGTCTCGCAATTCTCAGTATAGCTTTTTCCGGTTCCGTCCCTCCGCCGGGCTGGTCACAAACTGCGTTTGCTGCTCGCCCATGCAACCTGGCCTATACTGGCGGTTTTTCTGCTACCCCCTCCCAGTTCAGGTAGAATTGATTAGAAGGAGAAGTAACTATCAGGTTACCCTTTCTGATAAAACTGTCGATAGCTGAGATATCATGGGATAATATAAAATAGTAGATGTGTATATACACTGCCTCGGTATAACATAAAGTAATAAAAGTCCGGCCTGGACAATTGTTAGTGGGCACCTAAAAGCGGCTAAAGTGCCCACCGATATCCCGCAGTAATACATCCCAATTTGAATTACAGATTAAGAAAGCTATAGAGCAGGACAATCATCACAGCGAATCTATCAGGATTTAAAAATAGATTTTAAAGCTGAAGTCGGTAATGACTCTGTATAAAGTGATGTTGAGGCATTTACCCGCTGTCATGAGAGAGTTTTTTAGCTTTTGGAGGAGTTCCAAAAACAATAAAGCTGGATAATTTGAAGTCTGGGATGCTAAGTGCTCATGTCTATGAGCCTGAACTAAATCCGGTCTACCAACAGTTTACTGAACACTATGATTTTATTCCCTTTCCCTGTTTACCTCGAAAACCGGAATATAAAAGGAAAACAGAAGCAGGAGTAAAATGCACTCAGAATAACGCTCTAAAAAGACGAAAGTTCTATTATTTAGAAGAGCAGAGTGCATTCTTAAGAACCTGGAATAGAACATGGGCCAGAACCAGAATCCATGGGACCACAAAGAGGCAAGTGCGGCAGATGTTTCCGGAAGAAAAACCTACGCTACAATCTTTATAGGAGAAAGAGTTTAAATACTTTGAAATAGGTTTCTTTACAGTACATGCTGATAGTCATATAGAGATAGCTAGATCATATTACTCTGTTCCTCATCTGTATTTAGAGAAACGAATTATAATTCACCACAATACAAAGCATAATCAAATATTATGACTTGAAGTAGCCGGTTTTAAACTGCCCACTCCTGGTCGCCTTTGAAGTATCCACTGACATTCTGCAGATAGGAATGCGTTACACTTATCTCAGATTTGTCGAATGAGACATTTCTAATGAGTCTTGACAATAGAGATTTTTCAAACTTGCTAAAATGTTAAATATCTTATAAAGTTTAAAATTATGGACAATAATTATAAAGTACAAAATCATTTAAATATTGGACTTATTGGTCCTTGCGATTCAGTGGAAAAAATACTGAAAGTCCTTGGTTCTCACTATGAAAATTTGACTATTAATCCTTATATAAAGGATCGAATAGAGGATACAGTAGATCTTTTTGAATCTTGTCAAATAGAAAATGATGGTATCTTTTTTACCGGCGTTGGTGTCCTGGAAGAAATTAAGAAATACAAAAAAATTACAAAGCCCTTTGAGTTCATACCCAGGAGCGGATATAGTCTTATGAGTACTATCTGGGAGATAGAAAAAAAATGCATAAGTTATGATAGAATCAGCATTGATGTTATTCCTGATAAAATCCTTTATGAAATTATTGAAGAGTTTGGACTGTCTTTTAATAAGATCTTTACAATGCCTTTTTCTGTGAAATATTGTGAGGAAGACTACATAGACCGACATTTTAATCTTTTTAAGAAGGGTGCCATTGATGTAATACTTACAAGTTTCGGATATGTATATAAACAACTCTTAGACAAGGGATTACCTGTTTATAGATTATATCCGAATAATATTGAAATCCGCCAGAATTTTGAAAAGTTAATAAATAGCATTGAAGTAAAAGGGATTCGATCAGCAGGAATTGCTATTCAGATAATCCGTTTAAAAGGATTCACTTATGACTCATTGTGTCAGTATGATGATTTAAAAAAGAGAGGAAAATTTTATCTTGAGCTTCTGGAATACGTTCGGGAAATTCAAGGATCATTATTTACATATGCCCGGGAGGAGATGATAATTTTCACTACTCGTGGTGAGATCGAACATGAAGCAAACTGGGTACTTTTTAAGAAATTGATGACCTGGGGAAATCAAATGAATACTATTTTTTATTCAGGAATTGGCTTTGGAATAACAGCATATGAAGCTGAAAAATCAGCTCGTAAAGCATTAGCAAATGCTAAAATAATGAAAAGCAGTAGTGCATATATTGTAGATGGAGACCAAATCCAGGGTCCGCTCTGTGAAAGTGATGAATTAAAGTATTTTATCAAAGTCAAAGATAAAAATATATTAGAGATATCAAAAAAAACAGGTCTCGACCCAGCTTATATTTCTAAAATCCAGGCGTTAATTGAAAAAACAGGGAAAAATACATTTGATTCAGAAGATCTTTCTTTGCTTTTAAATATAGGAGAAAGGTCTGCACGTAGAATTTTAAAAAAAATCTTAGATAATGGTTATGGAATAGTTGCAGGAAAGGAAAGTTCTTCACAGCGAGGACGACCAAAAAATATTATTAAGATTACATTATAGATTTTATTGTTTATTTCTCCATTCCCGAATTTGAAATAATTTAAATTATTACTCATAGTGGTCCTGACACGAAACATATACGGGGAGGGATATTCCCTGAATAGAGACTCCAGGTAAGCGTTATACCATCAATGTCCATAAATAGTCCTAATTAAATGATGGGTCGAACTAATGCTTCCTGGCGAATCATTTGTGTCTTATGTCCTTATATTTATCAATTACGAAGTAATAGTTCGTTACATCGTATAGAAATATTTACGGACATATTATTGACAGCGCCTAATAATTACTATAGGATACGGAGATGTATGAAAACTGAACATACTAAATTAAAATGGAGGAACTATGGAAGAACGAACAACAGCTGAAATAATCAGCTGGAAAGGTAGAGTGGGGATATTCGTGAGACTATTTATCGCAGTACTTGCAATAGTAATAGTGTCGGAATTAATCGGTATCATTAAAATACCTCTTGGGCCTGGAAGCGTTGTTTTATTACCAATGCTCTTCGCTGTTATTTTGGGACTTTTAATAACTCCAGATATCCTTGGAAAACCGATTAAAGCTCTAAGAAAAGTAATTTCGGATGACGAGATGGAACTTGCAGGTCCATTGGTAATGATTTCACTCCTCCCCCTTGGAGTAAAATACGGTACTCTGGTCGGCCCAAATATTTTAAAGATTGTACAAGCCGGTCCTGCATTTCTTTTACAGGAGCTGGGTAATGTTTTCACACCTATTATCGCTCTTCCTCTTGCTCTTATTCTTGGTCTTAATCGGGAAGCGATTGGTGCCACTGTAAGTATCTGCAGGGAACCGACACTTGGTGTCATCGGCGAACGATATGGAATGAATTCTCCCGAAGGGACCGGTGTACTTGGAACATACATGATAGGTACAGTTTTGGGTACTATCTTCTTCGGAATATTAGGATCACTCGCTTTGTATACGGGTCTCCATCCATATGCACTCGCCATGGCTTCCGGGATGGGAAGCGGGAGTATGATGACAGCAGCATCAACAGCTCTTGCTACAGCTGCACCAGCAGGAATGTCGGATACAATCCTTGCATATGCTGCCACAAGTAATATGCTTACTGGTGTTACAGGGATGTATTCTGTAATTTTTATTGCACTTCCTTTAACAAACCTGTATTACAAAAAATTATATCCGATTTTGGGTAAAAAAGGAGCTAAAAATGGTGAATAGGATACAGACACATATAGATCAATTAAAACTACTTATTGTTGTTGTAGTGATGATCCTTATCGGTCAGAGAATTGGTTTTGGTTTATCAGCAATAGAAGCAATCCCAGGAATGTTGATGATCCTCTTTATTTCCATACTTTCGTTGGTTATCAAAGGACTATTACCCAATTTGAAATTTCCTGCATTTGCATGGGCCACGATGATTGCTCTTATTCTCAGCATGCCATTTATGCCCACAGCTGGTTTTTTTCTTGAATATACTAATAAAGTCGGTTTTCTCGGGACCACAACTCCCATATTGGCCTTTGCAGGTATATCTGTAGGTAATAAAATACCACAGCTGAAAAGATTGAGTTGGAGAATTGTTATTATCTCTCTTGTCGTTTTTTCAACTACATATTTTGGCTCCGCTATTATTGCTCAGACTGTATTGAAAATACAGGGAATCATCTAATTCAATCAGGGCTTCCTAATAGGGAAGCCCTTTCCGGGGAAAAAATGGATATTCAGGAACTTAAACAAAAGATTATTAAGGTAATTGAAGATAATAGTGAAAAAATAATCTCTGTGGGCGAAAACTTATACAATAATCCTGAACTTGGATACAAAGAAATTTTCTCAACTAAATTTGTGTCCGGAAAACTCGAAGATCTTGGATTGGAAGTTAGTAAAAATATCGCGGTTTCCGGTTGTTCTGCTCGTATCCAGGGTAAAAGTGAAGGTCCTTCTGTTTGTATAATGGGAGAACTTGATGCCATAATCTGCAGACAGCATAAGGATGCGGATAAAGTTACAGGAGCAGTTCACGCTTGCGGACATAATATTCAAACAGCCGCGATGCTGGGAGCGGCAATGGGCCTTGTAGAATCCAGTGCTTTTGATGAACTAAGCGGATCTGTGAAATTTCTGGCGGTGCCTGCAGAGGAATATATTGAACTTGACTATAGATCAACTTTGAGGGATGAAGGGAAAATAAAATATTTCGGGGGGAAACAGGAGCTCATCCAAAAAGGTTTTTTTGATGATGTTGATATATCTATGATGGTTCATGCTCTTGACCTCACCGCGTTGAATGGCAATATTCTGATTGGACCTAAGGGAAATGGATTCATCGGGAAGAATGTGCACTTTATCGGTAAAGAATCCCACGCGGGTTCTGCACCGGAAGAAGGTATAAATGCTCTCAATGCAGCAATGCTGGCAATGAATAATATACATGCGCAACGGGAAACTTTTTATGATCATGAAAGGATTAGAGTTCATCCAATAATAACAAACGGTGGAGATATTGTTAATGTAGTGCCGGCAAACGTTACTATGGAAACTTATGTCCGGGGTCGAACATTAAAAGGGATAGCAGATGCCAACGAAAAAGTTAACAGAGCGCTTATAGCCGGTGCAATGGCAGTAGGTGCAAATATCAGGATAGATGAAATTCCCGGGTACTTACCTCTATTGAATAATGAATATCTTGATGAAATCTTT
>CBDVAD010000278.1:0-5310 GCA_965371875.1 uncultured bacterium | reverse complement strand
TAGACTGTGTGAAGAAGGCTATTAGGCTGTAGATTATTAGGGAGTCTATCTTTCTGCTATCTTCCCTAACAGTTTTCAGCTTAAACACATCCAATCTGCTGACCTACATAAAATTTATCTGATAACTGTTAACTGCCAAGAGCCTGATCGATATCGTCTATTATATCATCAATATCCTCAATTCCTACAGATAAGCGTATCATATCAGGCGTTATACCGCCGGAAGCCTGATCCTTTTCAGTAAGCTGAGAATGAGTTGTGCTTGCAGGGTGAATTGCCAGGGTCTTTGCATCTCCTACATTAGCCAGGTGTGAAATAAGCTTTAGCTTATTGATAAATTCGGACCCCCCTTTGGTTCCCCCCTTTACTCCAAAAATAACCATTCCTCCATAGCCATTGGTAAACTGCCTGGTTGATATTTCATAAGCAGGATCATTTTTAAGACCCGGATAGCGTACCCAGTTAACTTCAGGGTGTTTTATAAGATGTTGTGCTACTTTCATAGCATTTTCACTGTGTCTTTCCATTCTTAATCCCAGAGTTTCTATTCCCTGGAGGAAAATCCATGCATTATCGGGGCTTATACAGGCTCCCAAATTTCGTAGAGGTACAAGCCTCATTCTAAGGATAAATGCAAGGGGATTTAGATCACCAAGATCCCTGGCAAATCTAATATCATGATAAGAACCATCCGGCTCGTTGTACAGATGGAATTTTTCGTCAGTCCAGTCAAATTTTCCACTGTCTACGACTATTCCACCTATACCTGTGCCGTGCCCGCCCATCCACTTTGATAGTGAGTGAATTACAATATCTGCTCCATGCTCAAGTGGGCGGATTAGATAGGGTGTTGTGAAGGTTGAATCTACTGCCAGAGGAAGATGGTGTTTTTTTGCAACTTTAGAGATAGCTTTTATATCTGAAACATCAAGAGCCGGGTTTCCAATTACTTCTGTGTACAGAAGCCTTGTTTTATCGCTGATTGCATTTTCAAACTCTTCCGGTTTAAGGGGGTCTACAAATTTAACGGTTATCCCCAGTTCAGGGAGAATATTCTTAAACATTGTAAAGGTCCCTCCGTAGAGATTTACAGCTGCAACAATCTCATCTCCATTTCCACAGATGTTAACAGCTGTATAAAATATTGCAGAGGTCCCGGATGCCAGTGCCAGTGCCGCTGCACCGCCTTCCAGAGCGGCAACCCGCTGTTCCAATACATCCTGAGTAGGGTTTTGAAGTCTTGTATATATATTACCCAACTCCTTTAAGGCAAATAAATTTGCGGCGTGCTCGGTATTCTTAAACATATATGCAGTTGTCCTGTGAACAGGTACAGCTCTGGAACCTGTTTCATCTATAACTGCACCTGCATGAAGGGCTATTGTATCTAATTTATAACTCACTATTTTCTCCTTATTATATTAATTCAGTTTGTCCCTAATTTTGAGTCAGTCTTGCCTTGATAGTAATCCCACTGACTGGAGGCTTAATTTTATGACTCAAATACTAATAAATTGATAATTTACAGTATACTTAGTAGAGAATTTGTAAATTACAGAAGTACCTGACAGCCTCATTCAAAAATCCATGTTGAAAGATATCGTTCACCTGCATCGGGCAGAATAACAATAATCCGCTTTCCTTTGTTGACCGGGCGTTTCCCTACAATCTCAGCAGCTTTCAATGCCGCGCCGGAGGAAATACCCAGAAAAATACCATTGTCCTTAGCCATCCTGCGGGCTGTATCAGCCGCCTCCTCAGAATCAATCTTAATGATTTCATCATAAATATCAGTGTTAAGTATATCCGGTGCAAATCCGGCGCCAATACCCTGTATTCTGTGGGGACCGGGAGAATCACCGGACAAAACTGCAGATTCTGCAGGTTCGACTGCAATAATCTTTATACTGCTGTCGTGGGCCTTAAGGGTCTCTCCGCACCCGGTAATTGTTCCCCCTGTCCCTATTCCGGCAATGAAAATATCCATCTGTCCATCAGTATCGCGGATAATTTCTTTTGCAGTAGTCTGCCTGTGAGCCTCCGGATTTGCAGGGTTTGAAAACTGCCTGGGGCTGAAGCTTCCGGGATTATCTTTATGAATCTCCTCTGCTTTATCTATGGATCCTTTCATTCCTTCAGCTGCCGGTGTAAGAACCAGTTCAGCTCCAAGAGTTGTAAGTATCTTTCTTCTTTCAATACTCATGGAGTCGGGCATGGTTAAAATACATCTGTAGCCCCTGCTGGCTGCAACGTAGGCCAGGCCCACACCTGTGTTTCCGCTGGTCGCTTCTACTATCAGATCCCCTTTTTGTAATTTACCGTTTTTTTCTGCATCCACTATCATAGCCAGAGCAATTCTATCTTTCACACTGGACAAAGGATTAAAGGACTCCATTTTTCCCAGAATTTCTGCCCCGGTAGTTTCTGATAGAGACTTGATTCTTAAAAGGGGTGTATTCCCAATCAGATCTGTAATATCCTCTGCAATATTCATGTAATGCTCCTTTTATTCTAAATAGAAAAATTCGGGCTGTAGAGTTCCTGAGTTTTTTCAACAAGATCCTTAATTGTAATCTCACTCAAAAGATCTTCCTGTACTTTCTGAAGCTTTTTCCATACATCTGTGGTTACACAGATACTGCTTCTGGTACATGCGTTACTGTCATCCAGACATGGAATCGAGTCGGGAGGACCTTCCAGTATATTGACAATCTCAAAAACTGTTATCTCTTCAGGCTCCTTCGCCAGCTCATATCCGCCTTTAGGTCCACGGATTGTTCTGATAATTCCCTTGGTTTTCAGGCTGATTAGAATATTCTCAAGATAGGAAGACGGTATCTCCTGATTCTTACTGATCTGCTTTCTGGTTAGATTCCTTTCATTCCGGTTGAGGGCAATCTCCAGAACAGCCCTGGTACCATATCTGCTCTTTGTTGAAATTTTCAAGATCTATCTCCATGAATAATAAAGTTTATCAACATAGTCAACTATAGGTTTGGATACATATGTTGTCAAGCTGTTTGGAGGTAAATACAGATAAATTGAAATTAAAGTTGACAAAGTTTATAAACATAATTAAGATAGAAGGTATCTTAATTACAAAGATAATAGGAGAGCTAAATATGGAACTAACAATTAATGGTGAAGTAAAAGTACTGATGGAAAGCAGTTTGACAGTAGTACAACTCCTCTCCGTAGAGAGTGTGAAATCTCCTGATATGGTATCCGTACAGCTGAATGGAGAGTTTGTGGAAAGATCCAGGTTTCCGGAAACTACTGTAAAGAACGGTGATGAGCTCGATTTCCTCTATTTTATGGGTGGAGGAAGATAAAATGAATAGGTTTACTACCAGAGCGATTAATCCAACAGGGGAGTCGGAAGATGGATACAGGGCTCTCAGGCCTCCTTTATATGATAGTGTAGCCTTTGAATTTGAGAGCAGCAAAGATATACAGCTTGCCTTTGAGGGGCGAAAAAGTGCATTTGCCTATAGCAGGGTATCTAACCCGACTGTATCAGAGTTTGAAAATAGAATTAAGGACCTTAGCGGAAGTATTGGGGTTCTTGCCCTTTCTTCCGGTATGGCGGCTATCAGCAATACTGTGTTGGCCCTTGCCGGAACGGGAACAAATGGAGTAATAGCAAAAACACTGTTCGGCAATAGTGTTTCCCTGTTTAAGGAAACTCTTGGCCCCTGGGGGTTTGAAAGCCGGTTTGTGGATATTACAGATCAGAAGGCTGTTGAAGCCGTAATTGATAAAAATACCCGGTTCATCTTTCTGGAGACAATAAGTAATCCTCAGATGGAAGTAGCAAATATTAGAAAGGTTGTAGAGATTGGCAATAGATACGATATACCTGTAATTCTGGATGGAACCCTTACTACACCTTATATATTCAATGCAAAGGATTCGGGAGTAGCTTTAGAACTTATTAGCAGTACTAAGTATATATCCGGCGGGGCTACGTCAACGGGTGGTCTTATTCTGGATTATGGAAACTTCGATTGGAAGAAAATACCAGGTATGGATAAATGGTCGAAAGCCTATGGCCCCCTTGCCCTCATGGTGAAGCTGCGAAGAGAAGTTTATAGAAACGTTGGGGCTTGTCTTGCACCCCATAATGCATGGCTGCAGATTCTTGGACTGGAAACTCTGAGCCTGAGGATAGACAGATCATGTGAAAATGCAATGGCTGTCAGTGAGTGGCTGGATAAAAATGATAAAGTAAAAAGAGTCGATTATCCTGGTTTAAAAAATAATGAATACCATTCAGTATCAGCAGAGCAGTTCGGTGATAAGTTTGGAGGGATTCTTACATTTGATCTTAGAGATAAAGAAACAGCTTATCGTTTTATGGATTCATTAAAGCTTATAAGAAGAGCAACAAATCTGAATGATAATAAGTCACTTATAATCCATCCTGCATCTACAATATTCAGTGAATATTCACTGGAGGAATGTGAAGAGATGGGAGTCAGAGACACACTGATAAGGCTGTCTGTCGGTATTGAAAATTATGAAGATCTGATAAGAGATATAGAGCAGGCCATGGAGGAATTATGAGGGATTATACAGAAGAACAACTGGAACGTTATTCCCGTCATATCCTTCTGAAAGATGTGGGTGTAGAAGGACAGGAGAAACTGCTTGATGGCAAGATTCTTATTATAGGTGCTGGTGGACTAGGTTCTCCTGCATCACTCTATCTTGCGGCTGCCGGAGTTGGAACGATTGGTATCGTTGATGGAGACAGGGTTGATCTTTCAAATCTTCAGAGACAGATAGCTCATTTTACAAAGGATGTAGGCGTGTGGAAAGCAGATTCTGCAGCAGAGAAAATGCGTGCTATTAATCCCGATGTTACTGTTATCCCTTACAACAAATATCTCTTTGCTTCAAACATAAAGGAGATCATTGGAGAGTATGATTTTGTGATCGACGGGACTGATAATTTTGCTACAAAATTTCTAATCAATGATACCTGCATCTTTGAAAATATACCTTTCAGTCACGGTGGTATTCTACGTTTTGATGGTCAGACATTTACAATTAACCCTAATGAGAGCGCCTGTTTACGTTGCCTGTTCGACAGGCCACCACCTCCGGACCTGGTTCCCACCTGTTCTGAAGCCGGGGTCCTGGGAGCGATAGCAGGAATGCTTGGAACAATCCAGGCAGCAGAAGCCTTAAAGTTCCTTACAGGTGCAGGAGAACTTCTTAATAATAAACTCCTGACCTTCAACGCTCTGGATATGAACTTCAGAACAATAACTGTTAAAAAGAATGAGAATTGCCCCATATGTGGTG
>CBDVAD010000277.1:0-5340 GCA_965371875.1 uncultured bacterium | reverse complement strand
AACTGTATTATTTTGTAAAAATGATTTATGAACCTGATACTTCACTGTATCAATTTTATCAGCTGAAATCGTATCCAGTCCAATCCCTTTTAAACTGAATTTTCCAAGCCACCCTGCAGCCTCCATAGACAAAACCGGGTAATCTAAAAAATATTTGTCACTACCCCAATATTTACTCCACCCTGTATGCAGTAAAAGAAAATCGACATTCCCTATTACATCTTTATGAGGCTCCAATTTCTGAAGCTCAATTGTACATCCTTCAATATTTGTAAGATTCAACAATAATGCCCTGCCATAAAATTGCCCAATTGGAAATTTATCCAATGTTTTAGCGTCTTTAATAAGATGAGCCGGGGCATCCATGTGAGTTCCCGTATGGGAAACGAGAGTAATCTTTTTTTCCAGAAAACCTATATCCTCAATAGTACATTCTGTTTTTAAAACCGGTGGTTCAGTGCCTGGATATACCGGCATCCCCGATGATATGGGATGAGTTAAATCAATTATTTTTTCCATTATATTCTCCCGTAGAGACGCCCAAATTGGGCGTCTCTACAATATTGTTATTCCTATAAAATTGCACTCAACATAGACATAATACCTAATATAAAAATCATTCCCAAAGTTATTTTTTTAAAGTGTCCTTCAGAAATTCTATTACCTATAACCAAACCTAAAAACATCCCCACACCTAATGCAGGTAAATTCATTAGTGATTTTATCGCTATATCCCTGGTTAGTAATCCATTAAAAAAGAACATAGGTAAACTTATAAGATTCAGAGTGAGAAAATATGCAGTTAATGTTTTTCTAAAAATTTCTTTTTCAGTATCTTCATTACTTAAAAGTAAAATCACCGGCGGTCCACTAAGGGAAACACTGCCGTTTAAAAAACCACTGGCTGCACCTGCAATAATATCTCCCAATATTCTGACTTTTACTTTAATCCTGATTCCAAACAACATTAAAACTGATGAAATTAGAATAACAGAACCCACAACTAATTTCAAAATACCATTATCTACAGATTTCAACATGTATATTCCAAATATCGTTGAAGTAAGCCCGGAGAGTGCTAATACCATAATCCTTTTCTTATTATAATCACCTGTCAGATTTTTAAACAGAACCATGCTTAGTAGAAAACTGAATAAAACCAGCATTGGAACAAAATCCTTTAATGGCAGAAAAATGCCCAAAAGAGGTACCGCTATTAACGAAAATCCAAAGCTTGTCATTCCCTGAATGATACTTGCAAACAGGATGATTAAAAAAGACATAACAATTGTCACCATTATTTTGTAACACTCTCATATTTACCTAAACCCATAAAAAGTAATCCGGTTAAAAGAGAGAAAAACAGTATAAATATCCACAGATCAGAAATAGTACCTGAAGCAAGAATAATCCCGGAGATATAAGGTCCGGCAATATATCCCAGACCAAATACAAGGCCGGTTATTGCATTAAATCTGCCCCTTAAATTTATTGGCGTATGATTTGCCATATAAACACTGCCGTTAGTAACCATCAGAATCTCACCAATTGTCCAGATAAAAGTAGTTATTAGAAATCCCTGAAAGGAGCTTATTATGGATAAAGCTCCGAAACCTGCTGCGAAAAGAAGTGCAGCAAATGCCATATTGTATACAGCTTTCAATCTTTTTGTCAGATTCAAAATAAGAGCAGTAAAAACAAGTACAATTACCGCATTAAAAGACATTAAATATCCAAATACCTTTGCACCTTGCTCATTAAAGAGATCATTCAAATGAAGGGGAAGCGAAAAAGTCATCTGTGCATAGATAAAGTTGGCCATTACAGTAAATACTGAAAAAAAGACAAGAACAGGTCGTTTTAAAAATGCTTTAACAGCAGTAGTGTTATCTGCTTTCTCCAGATCGTTGTTATTTGTTTCTAAAATTTCTTTTTCAGAAGGTCTGCTTTCGGGAACATATTTTAAGACCAGTGAAAAAGCAAGAATCGTAGTTAAGGCATCTCCCCAAAATATCCAGGGAAGATGATTTCGAAAAAGAAATCCGGCAATCATCGGCCCTATAGCAACACCAAAATTTGTTCCAAGATACAAAAGTGAGAATGCCTTCTGTCTTTCACTGGCTTTTGAAAGATCTGTCAGCATGGAACGGGAAGCTGGTCTTACTGCTCCCTTAAAAAAGTTTGAACCAATTAGAAGAACAGGTATGACCATGGTAGAAGGAAGAAAGCCGCAGACTCCTACAATTGCAGCCGATGTAAACTGAGATCCAACCATGACAGTTTTTCGACCAACATGATCACTAAGCTTTCCCCCGACAATAGATCCGAGTATTCCCGAGGCTGCAGTAATCATAATAAAAAACCCGACAGTTCTTACTTCAAATCCCATTATTCTGGTCAGATAAAGAGTCATAAAAAGATGAACAAAATCTCCCATCCTGTTGATAATCCTTGCAATAAATAACACATATATTGCAGAAGAGAGACCAGTATAGGTTTTTATAAATGACATCAATGAATTTTTTTTTATCAATTCTGTTCCTCAAACACAATGTAGAGACGTAGCGTGCTGTATAGCATGCTACGTCTCTCTACGGCAAATAAACCCGCGGCACTCTCTTGTTAACATTACAGGTTATCTCATAGGATATAGTATCCAGCATATCAGCCAGGTCCTCTGCTGTCTGAGCATCAGGTCCCTCACCAAACAGAACAGCCTCATCATAGAGATCAACATCTGTATCCGGTCCCAAATCTATCAACAGTTGATCCATACATACTCTGCCTGCAACTTTATATTTCCTGCCATTAATCAGAATTATTCCCTTCGAAGACAGAAGTCTATTATATCCATCACCATAGCCAACAGGAAGAGTTGCTATAACAGTTTCTCTGTCTGTTATATAGGTAGCGCCATAAGAGAGGGCTTGTCCGGCAGCTACCCGTTTAAGGAAAACAACTTCTGTCCGGAATTCCATTACGGGTTTTACTGCCAGAGTTCTTTTCTGATCATGACCCGGATAATATCCGTATAGAATTATTCCCGGTCTTACCATATCAATCCAACTGTCAGGAAAGCCCACAATTGCTGCAGAATTGGAAGCATGTACAATACCCGGATCAATTCCTGCTGCTTTAATCTGATCTACAGCTTCCCTGAATTTAGAAATTTGATTATTAGTCATAGGTTTTACAGGTTCATCAGCACATGCAAAGTGAGTTGAAACCCCTTTAAGATTTAAATTACCAAGGGACTCAATTAATTTTGCAAGCTCAGCAGCATCTTCCGGTTTACAACCAATCCGCCCCATACCTGAATCCACATGAAGATGAACATCAACAACCTTCCCTTCTTTTTTTGCTTCTCTGTTTAAGCCTTTGATATACGCCCTGTCAGCAACAAATGGCTGGATACCATTACTCACAATTTCTGAGAATTCTTCCGGACTGGTCAGTGTTAGAAGTAAAATTTGAATTGTAAGATTACTTTTTCGAAGAGAAGCCCCCTCATCCACAGTTGCAACAGCAAAATAGCTGACACCCTCTTCAATTGCAATACTGCAGAGTTCATTTGCTCCATGACCATATGCATCAGCCTTAATTGCAGCACAAATTAATCTATCTCTACCTACCTGATCCCGAACAAGCCTAATATTATGCCGAAAGTTGCCTGTGTGGATAATTGCTCTGGTTGGTCTCATATATTGCCGCCCTTATGAAGAAAATATGGGAAAATACTACACCAACAGGTATGATTATTCAATTGATTCATAAACCTGAAATTTCTATACTTTTTTCAAGGTTTGGTGAATTGAAAAACCGATATGGTAACAATTTCATTCTAATAGTAATTATTCCTATTGACATTTTCTTTGTTTATATATATAGTTTTATATATATAAGAATGATTACCAAGAAGGAGAACATTATGGAAGAAAGAGAATTAAACATGCCCCTACTGGGAGACGCATTCCCGGAACTGAACGTACAAACAACACATGGACCAATGAATATACCCGAAGATTTAAAAGGGAAATGGTTTGTATTATTCAGTCACCCTGCTGATTTCACACCTGTGTGTACAACAGAATTTATAGCTTTTCAGGATCGATATGATGAGTTTCAGGAATTAGGCTGTGACCTTATCGGGATGTCTGTAGATCAGGTTTTTTCCCATATCAAATGGATTGAATGGATTAAGGAAAAAATGGATGTTGAAATCAAATATCCTGTAATTGCTGCAAACGATTCTGTAGCATTAAAACTTGGAATGCTGCACCCTGGAAAAGGTACAAATACAGTAAGAGCCGTTTTTATTGGTGATCCGAAGGGAAAGGTAAGACTTGTACTCTATTATCCTCAGGAAATAGGTAGAAATATTGATGAAGTCTTAAGGGCAGTTAAGGCTCTTCAGGTATCTGACAAACAGGGAGCTATTCCTGCTAACTGGCCGAACAATAGATTGTTAGAAGATAGAATTATTATTCCACCGGCATCTAATATGAAGGATGCAGCAGAAAGACTGGAAAAATATGAAGGTTATGACTGGTGGTTCTGCCACAAGCCTTTAGAGAAATAAGAAATATTTCCTAATACAATAAAACCCCTGCTGGTAGAAAACAACAGGGGTTTTATTATCTCTGATTGATGAAAGTAAAATCAATGTTAATATTGCCCTTCGTAGTACTACAAGCCTAAATACCTTCAGCCTTGCAGCCTTCTTTTCTACTCTGTCTCAGACTGAGCAGGTATAACAGATCTGGCACTAAGTTCTTTATCCAGCATATACATACCATTTTGCGAATCCTGTACTTTCCTGATCTTTCCTACTATCTCACTGGCATTCGCCTCTTCTTCCACCTGTTCTGTTACAAACCACTGTAGAAAAATCTCAGTAGCAATATCTCCTGCGTCCCTGGCAGTTTTTACAAGATCATAAAAACATGCTGTTATATGCTGCTCATGCTTGAATGCTGCTTCAAAGAGTTCAAGAGGAGACGCCCAGGACTCCTGAGGTTTATCAATAGCTTCGAATACAGCCTTGCCGCCTCTTTCATTTATCCAGTTATAAATTTTAAGAGCATGTCCCATCTCCTCCTGCGCCTGCACCTTCATCCAGCTTGCCACACCCGGCCAGTCTTTAGACTCATAATCTGCTGCCATTGCAAAATAAAGATATGCTGAAAATAATTCTTCCCTTATCTGCCCGTTTAAGGCATCCATCATCTTCTTTCCAATTGTCATATTTTCTCCTTTGGTTACATAGCCGAGCAGAAAAGGTTGCTTAGCCGAGCAGGGACGAAGTCCCGACCAGGCAAGCTTGCTTCCGACCAGGCTTTT
>CBDVAD010000276.1:0-5340 GCA_965371875.1 uncultured bacterium | reverse complement strand
AAAATGGTGTAGATTTGTTATTATATGTATATAAAGATACTTTAATTTTGGAATCCTGATAAATAAGAAATTTTTTTCTTTAACGGAGTATAAAATGAAAAAGTATATTCTTCTGTTGTTAGTTCTGTTAATTTCCATAAGCATTGGCTGTATAAGTAAGACAACTCTTGTAATTGATAATGAAAAATATGTTCTGGTCACTGGCGGTACTTTCCAGATGGGTTCTACCAGTGGGGGAAGTTTCGAAAGGCCTGTGCACAGTGTAACAGTAAGCAGTTTTTATATGAGTAAATATGAGGTAACGCAAAAAGAATACAAGGATGTTATTGGGATCAGTGTCAGACAGCAAAGAGATAAGTTAGACGCGGATTGGCCAATGAGTGGAGAAAGAAATAATTACCCAATGTACTATGTAAGCTGGAATGAAGCAGTTGAATACTGCAATGCCTTAAGCCTGAAAGAGGGTTTAACTTCCTGCTACAGCGGAAGCGGAGGCAGTGTAAGCTGCAATATTAATGCCAATGGTTACTGGTTACCGGTTGCCTACTGAGGCGGAATGGGAGTATGCAGCAAGGGGAGGAACCTCCAGTCGTGGTTATACCTATTCAGGAAGTAACACTTTAGGAAATGTGGCTTGGTATAATAATAATAGTGGAAATAAAACCCATCCGGTGGGAACAAAGCAGGCTAACGAGCTTGGCTTGTATGACATGAGCGGGAATGTATGGGAGTGGTGCTGGGACTGGTATGGAAGTTATTCTTCATCATCACAAAGTGATCCTGTCGGCAAGTTCTCGGACTCGGGTCCGGGCCGTGTAGCTCGCGGTGGCGGTTGGAGCTATTATGAGTCGCGCTGCCGGTCGGCCTTTCGGACCTGCTACGAGGCTGCTATTTGGACCAACTATCTTGGGTTCCGCGTGGTCCGGCGTCCTTAAGTCAGAAGGAGAGACAGGAGCATGGTTCAAACGCTGACAATTGTTTGAACCGTGATTATTCTGATTACCTGATTTTGGATAAGTGCTAATATCTTTTTTTATTTTTCTTTAATCAGTGTAATACCAAAATCCTTTAATCCCAGTTCAAACACATGTAGACTGGCAAAACATTTTCTTGATTTAAAATAAACACTGGTATTTTTTCTCCATATTCAATACTGTATTTACCAGTAAACAGCTAATAGTAAAGTTAATTGGAAAGGCAGTAAAATGAAATATCTCTACATAATAATAATCACACTTTTTGCTTTCACACCGGGAATCTATGGAGAGACCAATATATATTTCAATTTAGATTTCAACAGAGGCGATGTTATAACTGTCCTGATCACAGGATCTGAAGAATCTTACACACTGGAGCTTGTAGACAACTCAAATCAGTATATAACCGATAACATATTTTTCCCTCTCTATACCATCTCTTTCAAGGGCCAGGCAGCTCTAATAGGAATCGACTCTACCCTGAAAGCCGGTAAATATAGATTGTTGATAAAGAATGGCGACGGAGTTGTTGAAAGTACAGGTGAAATTCTTATTCACGAAAATATTTTTAAAAAAGAAAATATTCCACTTAACTATGCCAATACATCCCTAAGAACTGATAATGATCCCAGAATAACTCTGGAGGCAGTTGAAATCCATGAAATTTATGGAATATCCGGACTATTCTCTGTATCGGGTATAAATCCTTTCAATATCCCTGTTGATAATGGAATAATTACATCATGGTATGGAGATAGAAGAAAATTTCTATATTCAAATGGAGATAGTTCCGGATCCATACATAGTGGTGTTGATATAGCTGCTCCTTTTGGAACCGGAATAATTGCCGGAAGTCCGGGGAATGTTATATTCTCCGGAGAGCGTATTATAACCGGAAACAGTGTTGTAATAGAGTATCTGCCTGGAGTGTACGGTGTATTTTTCCATATGAATGAACTTTTTGTCGACTTTGGCGACAAAGTGACAGAAGATACAGTAATTGGAACACTGGGTTCCTCCGGTCTGGCAACAGGCCCCCACCTCCACTGGGAACTCCGGGTGGGTGGGGTTTCTGTAGATCCTTATTATCTGCTGGAGAATGGACTTATTGACAATTCTCTGATTATGAGTATAGTTAGCAGTCATACGGCTGAGTAGTCAGAAAGGAGGTGATTCCCCATAGCATTCGTAAAAATAGATGAATCAGAACCCCTGGAAAAAGCAATTAAGCGCTTTAAAAGAATGGTTGAAAAAGAGGGTATAATCAGAGAGTGGAAAAAAAATGAGCACTTTGAAAAACCGTCAACTATCAAGAATCGTAAGAAAAAAGCCCTCCTTAGAAAGCAGATGAAGAAACTGAGGAAAGTTCAGGCAATGAAGAACTACTAATCAGTAAAATTACATTTTCAATCCATTAACGAGACCGGTATTTTACCGGTCTTTTTTTGTATTAATGTAATCATAAAAATACCAATAAATATTTGACATTTACCTAAGAAGGGAATACGATAATTTACATAAATACAGCAGGAGGATGCTATGTTAATGTTAATTTCAGATGCTTTTGATGCCGGATTATCAGCCAAACTTGTAGAATTTGGAGAAGTAACAGATGATAAATCACGGTTACCGGAAGCAGAGGTAGTTCTTATTAGAAGTAAAACCCAGTGTGATAAGGATTACATTGATAAAGCTAAAAAGCTTAAACTGATAATTCGTGGTGGTGTAGGAATTGATAACATCGATAAAGAATATGCAGAAAGTAAGGGGATTGTTGTTAGAAATACACCAAAAGCATCCTCTATTGCTGTTGCAGAACTTGCATTTGCCCATATGCTTTCTGTTCCCAACAGAATTGTGGAAGGTCATACCAGTATGGTTAACGGCAAATGGATTAAGAAAGAACTTAAACGCACTGAACTTTATGAAAAAACCCTCTGTCTTGTAGGTCTGGGAAATATTTCGAAAGAAGTAGCAAAAAGAGCAGCTGCCTTTGGTATGGAAGTTGTTGCTTATGATAAATATATTGATAACAGTGATCTTGCTGAAATGAAGAAAACTCTTAAAGAAGCTGTTGAACACGCAGACTATATCTCCATGCACCTTCCCCTGACACCTGAAACTGAGGGTATCATGAATGAGGATATTATTAATAGTTTTAAGAAAAAACCTGTAATTATTAATACAGGAAGAGGGTCATGTATAAATCCCCACGATATGAGGGCAGCTCTTGATGACGGCAGAGTCAGGGCATATGCTACAGATGTATGGCCAACAGATCCTCCCTCTGATGATTGTGTTATACGGGGTACTAAAAATGTTTTTATGACACCTCATCTTGGCGCAAGCAGTGCGGAAAATCTGTTAAGAATTGGAAGTGAAGCCCATAGCATAATTGAAGAATTGGTTAAGGAAGGAAAAATATGAGTAGAAAATTAAACTTTTCAGCAGGTCCCTGTGCTATTCCATTGGAAGTTTTAGAAGAGATGCAGCAAAATATTGCCAATTTTCAGGGGAATGGTATCTCTCTTGTAGAAGTAAGTCATCGTCATAAGTTATATGATGATGTACATAATGAAGCCCTTGCATTGATGAAGGAACTTCTTAAAGTTCCTGATAACTATTCAATACTCTTTCTTGGGGGCGGTGCAACTCTTGCTTTTTCCATGATTCCTATGAATTTTTTACTGGAAGGAAAAACAGCAGACTATGTAAACAGCGGTACCTGGGCAAAGAAAGCTATTACTGATGCGAAAAAGATAGGTAATGTTAACGTAGTATACGATGGAAAAGATAATGGTTATTCCTCTCTGCCTGATGCATCATCTGTAACTGCCTCTAAAGATTCCGCTTACTTCCATTTTACTTCAAACGAAACAATAGGTGGTATTCAGTGGAAAGACTGGCCGGAAGTAGGGGATGTTCCTCTAATCTGTGATATGTCCAGTGATATAATGAGCAGGGAAATACCAGTAGATAAATTTGCAATGATTTATGGTGGTGTTCAAAAAAATCTCGGTCCTGCAGGTGCTGCATTTATGATCATACGAAATGATCTCCTTGAGAGATCTCCGGATAGTCTGACTGCATATCTAAATTATAAAATACATGCCGAAAAAGCTGCGATGTATAATACTCCCCCTGTATTTGCAATCTGGGGTGTGAAACTATTTCTTGAATGGGTAAAAAGAAACGGCGGTGTAGCTGAAATGTCCAGGCTGGCAAATGTCAAATCAAAACTAGTCTATGATGTTTTTGATTCAGGGGATGGTTTTTACAGATCTCCAGTCGATTCTGCATTCCGATCTACAATGAACCTTGTATTCAGGCTTCCTACTGAAGACCTGGAGGCAAAATTTGTAAAGGAAGCTTCTGAAGAAGGAATGATGTTTCTAAAAGGTCATAAGAGTGTCGGCGGCTGCAGAGCTTCTCTGTATAACGGTGTTCCAGTCTCTTCTGTTGAAACACTGGTTGGTTTTATGAAGGAATTCAGTAGAAAAAATGGCTGAGTCTGTAAAAATTGACAGCACAAGTCTTGCCATAATTAAACATCTCCATGGTGATGGACGAAAGCCCTACAGTGTGATCGCCGAAGAACTCTCTATTACAGAGAATACTGTCCGGTCAAGAGTGTATAAGCTTATAAATGAGGGTGTTCTTGAAATCACAGGACTGGTCAATCCTGATGCTCTCCCCGGGCATCAAATGATACTTGCTGCATTAAAAATGAGTACAGTTGAACTCGGAGCCAAGGCTGAGGAACTCAGCAGGCTCCGGGGTGTTATTTCTGTCAGTGTTGTTACAGGAAGATACGACCTTCTTGCGTATGTTCTGCTTCATCCTGATGCGGATTTTAGCCTTCTTGATTTTTTCAGTAAAGAGCTTTCCAGGATTGATAAGATTCAGGATATAGAGACCTTTGTTGTGTACGAAGGTATCGACCTGTTGGTGCCATATGTACTATAGTACTATATAAGTTTTTTAATATCTGGGGGAATATATGCTAAAAAGAACACCCCTCTTCGATGTTTATAAAGATTACGAAGGGGCCAAATTAATTGATTTTGGTGGCTGGGAACTTCCGGTCAACTTTGCAGGTGGAATAATTGCTGAACACATGGTTGTTCGGGAGAATGCAGGATTGTTTGATGTTTCACATATGGGTGAAATAACTGTTGATGGAGAAACCAGTGAAGCATTTCTTAACTGGCTTCTACCAAATAACGTGTTGGGTATGAAGGATAATCAGTGTCTTTACTCCCCAATGTGTTATCCCGATGGCGGTGTTGTAGATGATCTTCTTGTTTACAAGTATAACAAAAATAAGTTTCTTCTTGTTGTTAATGCATCAAATGTTGATAAA
>CBDVAD010000275.1:0-5379 GCA_965371875.1 uncultured bacterium | reverse complement strand
GCAGGAGGTCTGTTCTCGATTCTCCAATCTACACTGCTGTGGGCTTATCAATCAGCCTTGCAGAGAAGAAATATAATAATACAAATACTTTCCGGGGAGTTGCGGGTATGAAGGTATTTCGGGATGATATTTTTGAAGGTTTAAAAATAGTATTTAAGGGAGATCATCGGGCATATAAAAAACTTAAATATTATGATTATAAAGGACATCGATTTTTTCATAGATTAAAAATAGGATTTTTATATGCTGTCACATCTGTCCCTTTCATAAAAAAGCAAATGTATTCAAATATGCCTAAAATGATGATTTCTCAATATCAAAGAGTTTTAAATAAATAGTTTGTGCAAAACTGACCAGTTCTCTGTTTATCGAATCAGTTTTTTCCACAACCATAGCTTATTCCTGTATGGGGGATACCTTACAGGAATATCTATCCAGTTGGCCTTATCAAGAAATGATCTTTTATAGGAAAAGGTTTCATAACTGTTTTTCCCATGGTACCTTCCCATACCGCTTTCCCCTACTCCTCCAAAAGGCAGATATGGATTTATAAAATGTATGACTGTCTCATTAATTCCACCGCTCCCGGACCGGGTGCGTTGAATTACCTTTTGCTTCTTTTCTTTTGATCGTGTAAAAATATATAGGCAAAGGGGATTCGCTTTGCTTCGTACTATCTCAAGGGCCTCATCAAGATTGTTGTATTCTATCATAGGTAAGATGGGGCCGAAGATCTCCTTCTGCATAAGGCTGTCCTGCAGATCGCTCACCTCTACAACGGTGGGAGAAATATACCTTTCGGCCGGATCGCATTCTCCACCGATAAGGATGTTTTTCCCTTCGAGAAGGCCGGTCAGACGTTCTGTATTTGCCTGGTTGATAATCCTTCCGTAATCCCTGTTCCCCTTAATATCCCGGCCATATGTGGAGATCAGGTACTTTTTCATTTCACCGATAATAGCTTCCTTAATATCTCTATGTACAAGCATATAATCAGGTGCAACACAGGACTGTCCGGTGTTCAGCAATTTGCCCCATATTATTCTTCGTGCTGCAAGGGCAGGAGAAACATCAGGTTCCACAATGACCGGCGATTTGCCGCCGAGTTCCAGAGAGACAGGGGTTAGATGCTTCGATGCGGAAGCCATTACCTTCCTTCCTGTTTCAGTACTTCCGGTAAAAAAAATGTAATCGAACCTTGCATCCAGCAGATACCGGTTGGTTTCATGACTCCCCCCGATCAGGGTAATATGTCCCGGGTCAAAATTCTCAGAGATCATTTTATGCATCACCCGACTGGTATGTACGGCATGCATTGAAGGCTTTGCGAGTACACAATTCCCGGCGGCGATGGCACCGATCATTGGCATAAAAAGAAGCTGAAGGGGATAATTCCATGGAGATATAACTAGTACTCTTCCGTAGGGCTGATATAGATAAAAGCTTCTTGCAAACCAGTGAACTACAGGAGTACGTGCCCGTTGAGGACGGGACCACCTCTTTAGATTCCTGATCATAATCCCCAGTTCCTGAATAGCAAGCCCATGTTCACTGCCATAGGACTCAGCCGGGTGTTTCCCAAGATCCAGACGGAGTGCTTCATTTAGTTCAGTTTCATATTCCATAAGCAGAGACCTCAGTTTGCGAAGTGCCTTTAGCCTGAATCCGATATCCATGGTAACACCGGACTGGAAGAATTTTTCCTGTTTATCAATAAGTTGTTGTATCTCTGTAGAGTTCATATCCTTTAGATCCTTTGCAAATCAATTCTCTGTTGATTCATAAGTATTGTGCTGCTCCAGCCGCAGAATGGGATCATCAGTATAACCTGCCGGCTTTATTCTCCAGGCTTCAATAAGACGCGCCCAATAATTCACTTTGGCTGCAAGAGATGCAATAGCGACTATTTCATTCTCAGAGAAAAGTCTCCTTAAATCTCCCAGGAGTTTCCCATCAAAACTTACAGGAGTTTTTGTAAGAGCAAATGAATATTTTAAAGCTGTTTTTTCTCTGTCTGAAAAGCTTTTAATAGTATCTATCTCTTTTAATCCCTGAAGCCCTTTTATCTCCTCTACAGTAATATTAAACTCTTTGTAATCTCTTGAATTCACATCTATAGCAAATGCACATGGTACCGTATAGGAAACATACATCCTGATAATAGTTATAAGCCGTTTGTCAAGAATTTTTGCAGCTCCCTTTTCTATATAAAGTTCCAGATATCCTGAACCAATTCCTATTTTTGGTGACCATGCCAACACTCTGCTTGGAAGAAGTTCCTTGTTAAAATTTTTCTCCGCTTTTTTTATGAATATACGAAGATAAAATGGTATTTTTTCCGGGGGATCAACTAAACTTTTCATAGAACTATCCACCTCTTTTGTCCATTCCATTGAAACCTCCTCAGGAGAATCGCCTTCAGTAATTGTATTATCCTGTTCTTTAACAGTTTTACAGGCAAAAATTATAAATAGAAAGGCAGCTGCCAGAAATAATGATATTACTCTTTTAGATCTTTTTTTCATTGTTCTATCCTGTAACTCATTTTGTTATCCAGTAAGGATACTCATTTGCTTTATTATAATATAGATCTGTAAATTCTCAAGGAAAACAGAGGAACAAAGTGATCAGACAACCATTTCCGATGTGTTATATCCAAATTCCACTTCTTTATAGTAGATGCAGTGTTTACAAATATCAATTTTTTTACCTGTCTTTTTACTTAAATATTCAACGCACCCGGAAATGCATAATGTACCCTCAACCTCCCAGCAATGTTTATCCCCTGATATCTTATACATAATACAATCGTCTTTTGTGCATTCCAGATATTCATAACACTTTTTCATTTTCAATCCTTTTTTAACATCCAATACATATCACATTTCCATCTACATCCCAGGTCGAAGAAACAGGCAGACTCCTGCCAGATCAGTACATTTCTTGTTTTCCAGCCCCTTTTATGGTATAAATGTTAATACCTGGAACAAGAGAATGCAAGTTTCAAACAGTAATTATTTTTAAAGATGGTCTGATAATTTTTCATGCAACCTGTTTTATAATAGAAATATCAGGTCTCCAGAAAATGCTGTATGGCCTTTGGAGATGGAGGACAGCCCTCTACAAAAGATGAAGCACCATTCAGGCATACACCAATCCCCTTTCCGGTTACAGATTCGTCTTTATAATCCTGTCCGATTAAAACCTGCCCATCCTGCAAATTCCCGTTCCTCTCCAGAGAGACCAGTGCCTGCAGGAGAGATGCATAACAGGCACTGCATGCACTCTTTTCATTGATATAGACTCTAAGCCGGTCAGACAGAGAAGACCGTTTAATCCCTTCAATTCTCTCTCCCTTGTTCAGATAGTTTATGACGGAGTCATTGGACAGAACAGACCCTACTCCAAGATCAGCAGCCTTACCAATATAGGGGACATCCTCAGGGTTCAGTCCCAGAAGGGCCGTTATATAACTGTCTGTCAATACAGGATCTACTGCAGCCAGGAAGAGATCCATTCTAACTGGATTCCCTCCCTCTTCGAAGTCCGGATCTCCGTTCAATCCGTCAACAAGGATCAGGTCCGCATGTAGAATTTCGTTCAGATCAGCTATGGGCTGATGAAGACCTTCCCTGTGATAACGTCTCTTTTCACTGTCCGGGATGCAGCCCTTCAGGTTTTTGAGGGCGCAGGTAACAGATGTCTGACAGTGGCCTTTCAAAACCGGCATATTGATCAGCCGGTCCAGCTCCAAAACAGAGCGGCAGACCAGATACTCTCCGTTGGTTCCGGCACATATGACGGATTCATCCTTCTGCAGATCCACCAGGGGAACATTGTACTTTTTGGACAGATCATAATATCCGCAAATTTTAAATGCCCTGTCGGTCCGTTCCCCCACCCAGGAGCCTTCCATTATTTTAAGGTTAAAAAAACCCTTTCCCTGCAGAAAGGCAATAACACCGGCAGCAAATTCAGGATGTGTGGTGGCGCCGGATTCTGCATTTTTGGCTACCACGAGATTTGGTTTTATGCCAATCCGGTCATTTTTATCCCAGCTTTCCCAGTGCCGTGACTTTTCCATCAGAATATATCCTGCTTCAAACGGATCGGTCCCAAACCAGTTTAGAATCTCATTATCCAGCATGATGGTTACCCCTAAAAAGTTTTAATAATGGAATGCTAGCTGTATTTACTTAACCATTCCAGTGCCAAATCTTCATTATCAAAGACTTCAACATTAACTTTCGGTTTATCAATATTTTTCAGCATCCAGAGAATGTTATTACCATGTTCATAATACCCGCTCTCAGGGTCTACAACAATTGCGTTGGCTTTTATCATTTCAGTATGTTCAGAGGATATAAGAAACTCTACTGCTTCATCTGTAATGAGAGCTATTCCATGAATTATTGACAGAATACAATGTGGTTCCTGACAGATAGCCATTCTATCCCCATATGCACTCTTCACATCTTTCAAGCCTATTCTTGCATGCGCTGGATATTCAACTACCAGAATCCCATCTTCACGCTGACTCACTTTTGGCAAAATATTCTCCTGTCTTTCTAATAGATATTATAACATACTTATCCTAGCCATCTTTTAATTTTGTTTTTATCTCTCTGCCTGCATTGAATCCAAATCCCAAAAAATCCCCTAAGCTCCAGTACTCCCGAACTTCAGCACAATATACAAGAGGGTCGATTTTTGAAACATCTATTCCTTACCATCCATTAATTTGTATTTTCCAGGAAGCTATAGACAGCAGGAGAAATAAAACAGAGGGGCGGAGGTCAATCTTCCATCTGTCAGGTTTAACACAATTGAGGACCAGGAACTACCAGATTCTTTATTGTTCTACGAATACTCCTCTTTATAGGATTCCAGTATTTTCATATAGATTGGCGTGAGCTTTTCTATCTTTCTCATTTTTGCTTTTGCATCATCATACCACAAGCTGCCCGGGTATTCACTGGCAACGATACTGAAGTTGTAGTATGCCTTAGGAAAGAAATCGATGGTTTCTTTGATTCTCCTTAGTACCTCATCCACTAAATGATCCGATGGCTCAACGTCCTGCGGCTCTTTCTCCTGCAGATACACCCACCGTGATGGATTGATCCGGGTGTAATACCGATGCCCTCTTTTGTAATAGGAATACGCAGGATCTTTGTACAGGGTTAGGCCCTCTTTCTGTTTTGATTGCTGGTAATGGACCGGTTCCCGGGGAGACGCTTTCGTGGTGTGTCTGGATTGTGTGGATACCAGGGGATTCCTGAACTGTAATTTGAATGTATTGTAGGCAATGTTCAACTGGATCATCCGGAGGTGGTTGTTCAGGGTGTTCCTGTTCTCCGGAAGGTCGGGATGATACAG
>CBDVAD010000274.1:0-5407 GCA_965371875.1 uncultured bacterium | reverse complement strand
CAAAGATTCCCATTGTGGCAGTTACTGCCAGTGCAATAAAGGGAGAGAAGGAAAAATGTATTTCTGTAGGCATGACAGATTTTCTTACAAAGCCTTTTAAAAAGAAAGATCTTATTCCTGTTTTGGATAAATGGCTTAGTGGAGGTAGTCGGTCAGATCTGCAGGATAGTTCAGTTGAAGAGCAGGTTTCCAATTCCGGCTCTTATTCTGATAGGAATATTTTTGATTTTGAGCAGGCTGTGGAAGTTTTTATGGGTAAAAAAAGTGTTGTTGTTAATCTTCTTGAAGGTTTTATAAGCAAGGTAGAAGAGCAAATCCTGCATATGTATAAGAGCCTTGAAAGTAGTGATTTTGATGCATTAAGACAGGATGCTCATTCAGTAAAAGGTGGATCTTCAAATTTATATATAAATCTACTTTCGTCTGCAGCTAAGGATCTTGAATATGCAGCTGTAGATGAAAGTCCCCGGTGCAGGGATCTGATAGACATTGTTAAAGAAGAATTTGATAAATTTCTGGTAGTAAAAAAGAAGATTACTGAGCAGGAATAAAAATAATATTTTCCCATCCTGATTCAATTAAAATTGATCTGATAAAGTCCTTTCCTCTTTCTTCTGCATTTTTCAGTATTCCATCTTCAACTACTCTCACCCTTATTTTTCTTTCCACAAAGTCTGTAATTTTCTTCCAGTTCATAGGATCAACATTCATGTCCGGGTATGAATATCGTGTGCTGTCAGTATCTTCTATTGTAAATTTTGTAATCATAATTTCCGGTATTCTGAGATTGATATTTTTCCCATCGATTATAATATGATCTTCACTCATATCATTTCCCATATTAAATCCAGCTTCCACTATGGATGTTATTACAACAAAATCATAATTTTCATATTCAAGATTTATTCCAATAGATTGGCATAGATCAAAAAGCCATAAATTCTCTTTTTCAGTTTCTGTAAGAACCTCTTCTCTTATTCTTTTTGATAATATTTTTCTCCAAGGTGTATCTTTATCTACAAAATCAAATGGGAATACAGACTTGTATATATATTCCACAGTTGACAGTGTAGAAACTTTTCGGATTTTGGCTAATATAATTTCTGTAGATGATAATCTTCTATTATATATAAACGGCAGGCTAAAATTGAAATCAGGCATGGCAAATTTAAGAATAAATAGAGCTGTAATCAGTATAAAAAAAATAATCAGAAATAGCTTTAACATTTTCCCTTTAAATTTATTCGGCACTGATGTTCCTCCATCTGAAATCCACTTTTTTAATTCCGTAAACTGAAAATATTTTTAATATCAACTCTTCTGCATTATTTTTTGCTTTTAGAAGTATACCTCTTTCAATTGCATCGGATGTAATTTCTTCCTTGCTTTTAACTATCTCATCATAGTAATCCAATCGTGAAACCTTTTCTCCCCATTCTTTTACAAAAAACTGATGTATACTTCCTTCATCAGCATCTATCAGAAGGATCTCCGGTTCAGGAAGGATAATTTGTATATCTCCATTTGTTATATTTCTGATCTCGATTCCCTTTGTCAGATCAATTCCTGCACTGATTATTAGATTGATAGAAAAGAGAAGGCGTTTGTCTATATGCTTAAATCCTAAGAATTTTGCTTCGTGTCCCACATAAATTACTTCTCTATAGACATATTCAATTGTAGGAAGTTCCAGTATACCTCTTATCTGGTTTTCAATAACCGGTCTGGATGTAGTTGTTTGTTGGGTACAGGATACCAGTACTGATAGTATTAAACCGGCAATTATTTGTTTAAACAAGCTTTTTTGCTTCATATCTTTCCATTGCCCATAGTGTGTATCTTTTTACTCTTTTATCAGGATCATTTTTTAAATCTTCCAGAATGGGAAGACCTTTTGAAGTATTCATTTTATCAAGAGCTTTTACTACCTGAATACGAACTTCCTGATCAGGATCTTTGGCTGCTAAAATGATACCACGGAAGGCTGCTTTAGTCCCTGCCTTTAAAAGGAATTCAGCAGCTTTCTTTCTTACAGCCGGATTTCGATGAGTAAGCTCTCTAATATGTAGATCAATGATACCTGAATCTTCCAGAATGGAGACAGCATGTTTATGAAGTATCTTACTTTCTTTGAAAAGTAACTCTTCAATAATTGTTTCTACTTTATCTCCCATCAGTTTAATGGCCCTGATAATATATTTCCTGATTACCGGAGTTGTTTTATCCATAAAATTCAGAATTTTTATTATTTCTTCCTGACTGTCTTTTTTACTTAGGGTAATAATACTTTCTTCCAGCAATTCTATATTTTCCTCTAATTTTAAAAGTATAATATCAATGGCTTTGCTGGAATCAGAAATTCCCAGTCCATGGAGAACAGCTGTTTTTACAGGTAAACTTTCATTCTTATCAAAAAGAGTTTGTCTGAGAACCAGAATTGTTTCCTGATTTGCGACAATACCAAGTGTTTTTCCCACTTCCTTTCGTACATGTTCAACAGGATCTCTTAAAAGGTTAAAACAGGAGGAAAGAAATTCTCCTTTGTTGTAGTCTGTCAGAGCCCAAACTGCTGCTATTCGAACTTCGGGATTACTATCCATCAGGGCTTGTTTTATTTCAGGTAAAAAGTTCTTACATTCAGTTTCAGGAAGAGCTGCAATAAGATGCGCCATTGAAGCAGCATCACCAAACGTTAGAATATTTTCAACTTTATCTCTGAATGTTTGCGTATCATTTTTTATCAGCAACTGAGAGTATTTTTTAGCTTCTTCCAGAGGAAGTATAGAGAGGTTTTCAAGAATATACTGGGTGCAGTGTGGTAATTTTAAGGCTCCTAACAGCTTTATTGCTTCAATTTGAATACTGTGTGACCACTTAATATCTTCGGATCTAAGAATATCAATTATGTCTGGTAATACTGTCGACACAGGGAATTGAATCAATATTTTTTTAAGCTCGATCTTTGATTTATATTTTTCATCTTTAAGAAAATCCAGTAATGTAGGAACAAAAATATTTTCCCTGTTTTTAGGAAGTTTATTAAGAACCCATACCTGGAAATTATGATCATATTTACGTCTTTTAATTTCAGAATTCAAAAGCATAAGTGCTTCATCATTTCCTCTTCTGCAAGTACATAGCATGGTGTTTTCATAAATTTCTCTGTATGGATGGATACTCTCTCTGTCCCTGGAGATATTTATCACCTTGTGTATAAGATCTGTAATTATATTACGATTTCCATTTTTACCAAGAATTCTTGACGCCAGAAGCAACGGTCCGGGAGGGATATTATTATCGGAAAGATCCATGAAAGTGGTGCAATCCACGCCAACTGCTATTTGTAATATAGAGTATGTATCTTCAAATCCCTTTGCATAACCTGGATCTGCTGATAAAAATAACCTTCTTAAAGATCCATTTTTAGTAAGGAATCTCGAAGCATATATTTCCAGTTCTTTGTTACCTGTTTTCATGAATTCAATAGCAATATTTTCATCCTGTTTTGATTCCGGATCCAGGAGTTCGATTAAATGAAGCTGTTGTGTAATCTGTAATTGGAATGGGGCAATTTTATAGAGATCCTGAAGGCTGTATGCAATTCTTTCTCTTGCAGCCTTTCTTACCTCGAATGATGGATCATCAAGGATTAAAGATTCCAGAATCTTATACAATTTTTCCCGATTATCAGTATCAAATAATCTTATTGCTGAAATCCTTACTGGTATACTTGAGTCTCTGAAGCTTTCCCATACGGCTTTTTCGCTTCTCTCCCCTTTATCATGAATTAGAATGTTAATAGCAAAATAACGGGATTTCCATTCAAAATCCCCCATCATTTCATTGATCTCATCTACATTACTGCTAAAAAACTTGAGGGCTTCCTTACCGTCAAATTCTTCTCCATTCCCTGAAAGAGCAATTTTTCTAAGAACTAAAAATTCTCCGCTTTTATCTATCCATTCTGATAATATGGGCCTGAACCTGGCAGTTTTTAAAACGGTAGTCATTATAGTAAAAAGATTTTTATCCGGAGAGTACTTAAGAACTCTTGATATTGTTTTTTTATTTCCTTTTTTCTTAATTTGATTAATCCAGAGAATATCCAGACCAAGAAGAACGGGCAGATTAAGGCCGTAATTTATTGAAAGTTTTTCAATGTAAGCTCCAAAAAACAGTTTCATTCTGTCCGGATAGGTAAAAGTATAATTCTGTTTACTAATATTTATTCGGATCTTCCTCTTTAAGAAATAATATGTTAGCAATATATTAAAAAGAACTACTCCGCTAATCAGTAACGCAACTATAGTACCAAAATTCATTTTAATCTCCTCTGTATGCAGATGAAGTCCCGACCAGCCTGATATTTTCGAGAAACGATATTTCTCTGCTCTTAAAGAAAAAAGGCCGCATTGAATTAACAATGAGAATACCATTTCCTTTTTCCCCCAGGAGTAATGGAACAGCAAGACCACTTTCCATGTTGTCAGATAATAAGAGTTCTGCAAAGGGGCTTGGTTTTCTGGTGTTGAGACATACAATTTCCCTGGAATCATGCAAAAAACTGACCAACTCTGATTGTTCTATGAGAATTTTCGGAGCAGCAGTAAAACCTTTTTTGATTATTAGTTTATAATTGTTATCTGATTTCTGGTTTAGGTAAAAACAGCAAAGGTCAGGTTGTAGTGCACTATTTGTATATTCAACAATAATTTCAAAAAGTTCTTTATTTGATTCTGCCTGATGAAATAATTTTCCTGCTTCTAATAGTAAATCAGTATAATTACTGCTCATTTATTGCACAGCTCCTGTATAATGAAAAAGTTTCTGCATACTTTTTGCATTTTGGACGGCTTGTCCTTTATAGTGATTATTAAATGCTATAAATATCCTTTTTGACTGATCAAGGATTTTTGTAATATCATTAAATTTTTCATGCAGTTCATTATTGCTGTAAAGGTAATCATATCTGCTGATATTGTCTCCGTTCCACCAATTTTTATTATTTCTACCATGTAACCTTATGTATATATCATCACCGGTTTTAACAACAGTATTCCCAGGGAGTTTATCCATAATGGGCATATCTGTGGATATTACTCCAATACCTCTTTTCTCCAGTTCCTCTATGACACTGTTATTCTGCCAGCCGCCATTTCTGAATTCGGTAAACAAAGGGAAATCAGGCATACTGTCACAGAGTTTTGAAAGATATATTCTATTATCAGGATTATAGTGAAAACTGAAAGGGAATTGAAGCAGTACCCCCCCCAGTTGCCCTCTTTCATTAAGTATGGATAGATTATCTACAAAATCACTAGCATCCTCTTTCCATTCATTAGTTCTTAAATGGGTCAAATTTTGATAAGCTTTTATTATAAAAATGAAATTTTCCGGTACTTTTGAT
>CBDVAD010000273.1:0-5408 GCA_965371875.1 uncultured bacterium | reverse complement strand
AGAATTTACAATTAGATTCATAATAATCTGTTTTATATGATGGGGATCAAAGAACCCATCTATTTTTTCTTCGGTTAGATTTAACACAAGATCGTTGTTATGTTGTCTGATATAATCTATTGTGAGATTTTTTATATTTATTATCAGTTTATTTATATCTATTTTCTCAAGTGATGGTTCTCCTGATTTTGTGAAATCCAGAAAATTCCAGATATAATCTGACAGCTCATTTACTTCATCCTCAATAATATCCGAATATCTTTTCACCCATTGATTATCCGGATTTTTCAATTTGAGCATTGTAACAGCACCTTTCATAGGTTCAAGGGAATTCCTTATTTCATGCGCCATTGCCGAAGACAGTCTTCCTGCAATTGTCAATCGCTCATTTCTTGTCCTGGACTCAATATACCCTTTAATATTGGAAATCATCAACCTGAAGGCGTTGGACAGGATCCCAACTTCATCTGAAGACTGGTATCCGAAACTTGATTCGAAATCTCCGTCTGATACTCTGGATGCAAATTCCGTAAGGCTATTAAGTGGGGTGGTAATTTTTTTTGCCATTAGCAAAGCAAGAGCGATACCAACCAGCGTAAAAGCTATGCCAACCAGTATGTTTTTTAAAATTAGTGACTGAAGTTCATCATGAATATTTTCATCTGTCATTGTTATATACACGTAACCGATATCAGTATCAGCAAGAGTAATCGGCATAAGAGTGGTGTATTCGCCGATTAAAGAAGTGACTTTAGCAGACCATGATTCACCAAGAACCAATAAATCATCATTCATTTTTACAACATAGTTACTATCGAGAATAGCTACGTTTTTAACGTCTTCATCATCTGCAATACTAATACAATAACGATATAATGCAGCGTAATCTTTCTTCAGAAAAGAATCGAGAGATGAAATTGCTGCAGTATGGGCCAGAGTTTTCCCTTTCTTTTTTATTGCATCTTTTAAGAACATGCTGTTTTGATTTATATTAATAGAAACCATAAGAGAAGTTGTCACAAAGAGTAGACTAGAAATTACCAGACTGAACTTGACCGAAAGTTTCATATTTTACCTTACATGTTAGCATTTCTGTTTTTCATCTAAAACTTGATACTAAATGATATATAGAGTATTATCTCACGAGATGAATATCAATTCCAAATATATTGTATTTATATATTTTTTCATAGTAAATACTCTCTTTTTATCAGTTCTTGGTTCAGAGGAATTAAATTTTGGATATTCTTCCGGTGAAAACATTGTATCAATAATAAACAAGTTCACCCCGATGATGGATTATTTGTCCAGGAAAACAGGAATGAAAGTAAATTATATAAGGACAATATCATATTCGGAGACTCAGGAGGGGTTTACAAATGGGGTCCTGGATATAGGGATCTTAAATACTGTTTCTTTTCTTTTACTGGAGAATAGGGATGTTGTGACTCCTATAGCCGCACGGTTAAAAAAGGGTAGTAATACCTACAATTCATATATTGTGGCACGAAAGGATAGTCCTATAGAGAATTTACGGGACTTGCATGGAAAAATCTTTGCCTTTGGGGACCCTGATTCAACCAGTGCAACTTTAATGCCTAAAAATTTGCTTTCCATGTCCGGAATTGATATTGACATAGATTTAAAGCAGTTTATCTATTTTCAGAAACAGGATTCTATACTCTATGCTATTCTAAACAGGACTGTCGATGCCGGGGCTGTTGCTTCTTTTATATTTGAAGAGAGTGACATAGAGTTAAAGAACCTACTCAAGATTGTAAAAAAGTCGGAACCCATGCCCCTTGGTCCTTTTGTAGTGAGCAGTAAACTGGATCCTGATTTAGCTGATGATTTAATAGAGATACTGTTATCGATGAATCAATCTCCTGAAGGCGTTAGCGCATTAAAAAAAGCTGATCTTGAGGGATTTACAGTTTTTAAGGATGATGATTATGATTCTCTGAGAGAACTTTATTCCCAATCAGATAATAAATAGACTTGTTATACCAATTGTAATCATTCTCCTCCAAAAAATCTAACGACTTTACGGCTGTAAACTAAAAAGTTATACTACAGGTGGAGGATATATGAAATATTCAGGCCTTTTTACAGATTTATATGAACTTACAATGATGCAGGGTTATATGCTTCAGAATACTAACGAAGAAGTAGTATTTGATATGTTCTTCAGAAAGCAACCTTTCTCAGGGGGATACTCCATATTTACAGGTCTCAACGATCTGCTAGATAGAATCGAAAAAATGTTTTTCTCTGATGATGATATAGAGTATTTGCGAAGTATTAAGATTTTTAAAGAAGAGTTTCTGACTTATTTGAAGGAATTCAAATTTTCCGGCTCTGTTTATGCCATGGATGAGGGATCTGTAATATTTCCAAATGAACCAATCATTCGTATTCACAGTACCATTATGGAAGCACAGTTAATAGAAAGTCTTATACTCAATACCATAAATTTTCAAACCCTTATTGCCACCAAAGCTTCGAGGGTAACCTATGCCACAGGAGATGGAACACTTCTTGAGTTCGGCTTAAGAAGAGCACAGGGATTTGACGGTGCTTTGTCTGCAAGCAGAGCAGCATTCATAGGCGGCGCTGATGCCACATCCAATACCCTTGCAGGAAAAGTATACGGAATACCTGTTCGTGGATCAATGGCTCATTCCTGGATAATGGCATTTGATTCAGAACTGCTGTCCTTCAGAAAATTTACAGAACTCTACCCTGACTGTACAATTCTTCTTATAGACACATTCGATACCCTTGGATCAGGTATAGAAAATGCTATTACTGTTGGTCTGGAGCAGAAGAAGAGAGGAAAATCTATTTCTGTAAGACTGGACAGTGGTGACTTATTCTATTTAAGCAGGGAAATAAGAAAACGCCTTGATGATGCAGGTCTCGAAGATGTAAAAATTGTTGTCTCAAATGACCTGAACGAAGAGATTATACATCAGCTGATTACAGATGGTGCAAAAATCGATATGTGGGGAGTTGGTACACATCTGGTTACAGGTGGAACAGAAGCGGCATTTGGCGGAGTTTATAAACTGGCAGCAAAAGAAATTGGGGGTAGTTTTATTCCAACCATCAAGGTATCCAATAACGCAGTAAAAACTACAAATCCAGGGATTAAACAAGTTTATCGTTTTTTCAACAAAGAAGGTGGAGCCATGGCAGATCTTGTTGCTTTGGATGCGGAAACGATTCCTAAAGACCGGCCGTATACATTTTATCATCCCATGTATTTCCATGACAAATTTACACTGACAGATTATGGATATGTAAAGCCCATGCTTTCTATTAAAATGGAGAAGGGCAAACAGTTAAAAGATCGAACTTCGATTAAGGATCTGCAAAAAAGGGTAAAAACTAATCTGAATAATTTTGATACATCATATAAGAGGATAATAAACCCGCATATCTATAAAGTTTCACTTTCCGAAAAACTTAAAAGTCTAAAGGCAAGGCTTCTTGATGAATTTAAATAAGCAGCCAATAATAAACTTTGGAGATAAACAGATAGGTGGTAATAATTCGGTTTTTATAATCGCCGAAATAGGAACATCCCATGATGGAGATTTAAAAAAAGCAGAAGAATTAATCGCTGCAGCTTCGGAAGCCGGAGTTGATTGTGTTAAATTTCAATATGTTATTGCCGATGAGATTATTCACCAAAACACTGGAAATGTATCTTTACCTGGAGGTGACATTCCACTGTATGAACGTTTTTGTGCATTAGAAAGGTCCATGTCATTTTACTCTGAACTAAAAAGAATTACAGAAGATAACAATCTGATTTTTCTTTGCACTCCTTTCGGAATAGAGAGCGCTAAAAATCTAAAGCAGATAGGTGTGGATGGATTTAAGGTTGCATCACCGGAATTAAATCATTACCCCCTATTGAAGGAAATTAATAATTCTCCTGTAATTCTTTCTACAGGTGTTTCAACTCTGGGTGATATAGAAAGAGCACTCACTTACGTATCAAAAGACACAGCCCTGCTTCACTGCATTACTTCCTACCCTGCTCCGGAATCTGAGTACAATCTGAAATTGATTCCTACCCTGTCTACCATCTTTGGTGTGCCTGTAGGCATCTCCGATCACTCCAAAGATCCGTTACTTGTCCCCATGCTTACCACAGCATTGGGGGGCTCAATTATCGAAAAGCATATTACCATGTCAAAAAAGGGTGATGGCCTGGATGATCCAATTGCAATAAACCCAAAGGAACTTGCTCTGATGTGTACAAAAGTAAGGGGAACAGAAAAGAATGATTACAATGAAACAGTCGGAGAGCTCTGGGAGCTGTTTGGAAAAAAGAGAGTAGAGGATACTTTAGGTTCAGGCATTAAAAGACTTGCGCCCTCAGAAACTGAAAACTACAGAACGACAAACAGATCAATAATGGCTATTACTGATATTGATAAAGGTGAAACCTTTACAGAAAAAAACATAGCATTACTTAGAAGTGAAAAAGAGCTTACCCCTGGGTTGACTCCTGAGCTCTACTTTGAAGTTTTGAAGCGCAAAGCAGTCCATAGAATCAACTCAGGTTCAGGAATAACCTGGGACTGCTTTTAGTATAATTACATTATGTTATGAAGCCTCGTCAATTCTTATAGTCACAACTTTAGCTTTCTCCATATAACCAGCTCTTTTTAAATTCTCATATATATTGTAAGAGTTTGTTTCTTTAATTATAAATATACATAACTTAATATTCTAACAGAACAAATAAACGGTCAGGTATCTGTAAAAACAGAAAACGGTACTGAGTTTATTATAATTTTTCCTGAATAATTGAGGCTATCCGTTAATTAGCTCCTGAATTACAGATAACAGTTCTTTCTCTTTTATTGGTTTAGAGAGGAAATGATCCATTCCAGCCTCGATACATTTTCTAACATCTTCAGGGAAGGCATTGGCTGTAAGGGCAATAATAGGAATATGTTTACCGGTACCCTTTTCTGATTCTCTTATTATTTTAGTCGCTTCAATACCGTCAACCTTAGGCATGCCCATATCCATTAGAATCAGATCATATTCACTTTCTTTACTTCTATCCAGGACATCTCTCCCATCCACAGCTTCCGTTACAATAACACCATGCTTGGAGAGAAACTTTTTTATATATATTCTGTTTATGGCCTCATCTTCAGCAATAATTACTTTTAACCCTTCCAGAACCTTGATGTTTGATGGAACCAGTAACTCCTGGATAATCCTTGCATCTGAAGGTGCTTTAATTACCGGAAGCTGAACTTTAAAGGTACTTCCAATTCCGACACTGCTCTCAAGACTAATTGTGCCGCTCAACAGTTCTACCAATTGTTTTACAATTGCAAGACCAAGACCCGGACCTTTCACAGAACCTTTGCCCACAC